>CAIRBY010000179.1 GCA_903876865.1 uncultured Acidobacteriia bacterium | reverse complement strand
TCGGGAAGAAATTGCTGGCGGGTTCGCAGGTTGCGTCGCTCGATAACACGACGGTGCTGAAGCCGAACCTGACGTGGGAGAATCGCGCGGGCTTCATCCGGCAGCGGTCTTATGCGAGCACGTCGCAGCCGTTCACGCCGAGCGATGTGGGGATCAACCTGTTCGGGCTCACTACGTTTCCGGGCATCAATCTGGGCACGACGGACGTGGCGTTGAACCGCTCGCTTTCGATTGGACCGACGAGCAACTTCGCCAATACGGGGTCTTACCAGAACCGGTGGGACTTCACTTCGAGCGCGAATTGGGTGACGGGGCGGCACACGGTTTACTTCGGGCTGAATTACAACTACACGCAGTTGAATATCATCAACCTGAACACGCAGGCGGCGTCGCTCGCGTTCACGAACTTCTCGCAGTTCCTTCTGGGCTCGCTGAACGCGTCGAGTTCGACGTTTTATAACGGGTCGAGTAACCGCTACTACCGCGCCAATCAGATTGGGGCGTACATTCAGGACAATTACAAGATGCGCAGCAACCTGACGCTGAACCTGGGGCTGCGCTGGGACGATCAGGGACCGCTGAGTGAGTCGCGCGGCAATCTGGTGAATTTCGATACGAGCGCGTATCAGTACAACGCGACCAACGATACGATCACGAACACGGGGCTGGTGTTTGCGGGCAATTCGCGCTACGCGACGCCGGGCACGAGCAACTCGACGCTGAAGAACAAGCAGTGGGGCTTTGGGCCGCGCGCGGGCGTAGTGTGGAGTCCGGGGTTCGCGAAGAACCTGACGGTGCGCAGCGGTTTCGGGTTGTATTTCGACCGCGGCGAAGTGTTCACCTACTTCTCGCCGGGCGCGGGGCGCGGTTTCAGCGGACCCTTCGGCGTGACCATGCAGTTGCCGTTCACGGTGCCGGTGACGCCTCCGGCGGGGGCGACGCTTTCCAGTCCCTTCGGCGCGACGGCTCCGGCGCCTCCGGGCGATCCGACGATTCTGGCGCGGCAGTTGCCCAATCAGGCGCAGATGATCGCAGGCAGCGCGCCGTATATCTTCGGCGGCTACGATGCGCACAACACGCTGCCGTATACAACGAACTGGAGTTTCGACCTGCAGTATCAGGCGGCCGGTTCATGGCTGCTGAGTTTAGGCTACGTGGGCAATCACGGCAGCAATCAGGTGCTGCCGGTGCCGTTCAACCAGGCGGGGATCGCGACGGCATCGAGCCCGATCAACGGGCAGACTTCGTCGTACGGATTCAACCTTGTTCCGGCGGAGAGCGTGGCGACGTATGAAGGCGGCAACTCGGATTTGCGCGTGCCGTACCTGGGGTACAGCAGCAACTCGGTGCTCTACCGCACGGCGGGGACCTCCAACTACAACGCGCTGCAGGCGGGCATTCGCAAGCGTTTCAGCCACGGGCTGCAATTGACGGCGTCGTACACGTGGAGCCACTCGCTGGATGTGCAGAGCAACCTGGGACTCTTCTTCAACGGCAACAATCCGCTGGAGCCGAGGCAATCCTACGCGACTTCCACCTACGACCGCACGCATGTATTCACCACGGCGTACTACTACGAACTGCCGAAGCTGAAGCAGTTGAAGGGACCGCTGGCGATGGCGGCGAACGGTTGGACGCTGAACGGAATCGTCTCGCTGCAGAGTGGGCAGCCGTACAACATCTACGACTTTTCGGGCGCGGTGGCGGCGGTGTACAACAGCACGACGATCAATATTGCCGATCCGATCATCGGCTTCACGCCGGGCACGAGCTACTCGCAGCTGAAGTTGCAGGGGACGACGGGCGTGAGCCCCTCCTCGCCGCTGATCGATGTGAGCAAGCTCTACATTCCGACGATTCAGCCGGGCACAATGGGAGTGCCGGGATGCGCGACGGTGAGCGGCGCGCAGGCGTGCGACACGTTTGAGACGAGCTTCGGCGGCAACGGACGGAATACGTTCCGCGGGCCGTTCCAATCGCGCTTCGATATGGCGCTGATGAAGCGGACGCGGATCACGGAGAAGGTCAGCATGGATTTCCGGGTGGACGCGTTCAACATCTTCAATCATCCGGATTTCGATGTGCCGAGCAACAGTACGAGCCTGTACAGCACGACGAAATCGGGGAACGCGATCACGAAGATCACGGTGCGCGCGCCCTCGGCGACGCTAGGGACGATCACGCAAACGCTGGGCAGTCCGCGGACGATGCAGTTCTCGATGCACCTGGTGTTTTAGGCGCAGCCTTCACTCCGAAAGTACGCAGCCCTCGCTCGCTTACCGCGGTGCGAGGGCTGTTTCGCGTCTGCCGGTTACGCTTCGATCACGATGGGGGTGCCGTCGAAGACGAGGCCCCAGATTTCCTCCATCTCGGCGTTGGTGACGGCGATGCAGCCTTGCGTCCAATCTCCTGTGCGCGATTCACCGTTGGGCTGGCCGTGGATCATGATGTCCTTGCCGGGGTCGATGCCTGCGGCAACGGCGCGGGCGCGATCGGCGGCATCGGGGTAGGAGATGTGGAGGCTGAGGTGGTACTTGCTGTTGGGGTTGCGCCAATCAATGGTGTAGCGGCCTTCGGGAGTGCGTCCGTCGCCTTCCTGCTGCTTGGGGCCGGCGGGTTGGGGGCCGAGCGCGATGCGGTAGGTGCGGATGACGCTATTGCCGCAGAGCAGCAGCAGCTCGCGGCGGTGCTTGTGCACGAGCACGAGATCGGCGCGCAGGATGCCGCAGCGCATGGGCTACTTGAGTTCGAGGGCGAAGGGGCCGTGCTCTTCCACGACGGTGTAGCCGGCCGGGATTTGGAAGAGGGCGGGGTCGGGCGTCTCGCGGCTCAGGTTGGCGAGGCGGAAGGTCTCCTGGCCGACGCGCGGGTCGAGGGAGTTCGAGGTCACCAGCAGCTTCAACTCGGCCGACAACCAGATCTCACTGACGTTGCGGATCTCCTGGTCATTGCCGATGGCGCCGATGGGGTAGGTGGTGCGGTAGCGCTGGCCATCGAGGAGCAGTCCATCCACCATGCGGCTCTGCAGGCTCTCGGCGGTGAAATCGGGGGTTGGTTTGACTGTCGCAGCCTGGCCCGCAGCGAGTGTGCGCTTGCGATTGTCGGCGCGGACGAGGGCCTGGACGGCGGCGTGGCCTTCGGCGGCGGTGGGCAGCATCATGCGGTGCGCCACCTGGTTGGCGGTGTCCAGATAGTACTGGACGCCGGCGAGCGGGTCTGTGATTTCGATCACCTTCTGAGCGATTTCGGGGGAGACGGTGTATTCGGAGCGGGTGCGGCCCTGCGCGTCGCGGTAGAGCATTTTACCGGTGCGGTTGGTGGTGACGCGCGTGCCGTCTTCCAGGGTCTGCACGCGGTCCCATTGCTCCTGGGCGGAATACGGAGCGTTGGTGATGGCGGTTTGCGCGGTGAGGGGAAGGTCGAAGGTGAGGCGCGCGCCGGGCTGGCCGAAGAGCACCGAACAGGCTCCGAGAAGTCCACTGAGTACCCAAGATCCTTTACGCATCGCCAATCCTCCAGATCGCAGTGTAGCGGCTCGGTGGCGGTGGAGCAAGTGGGGTATCGGAAAGGCAGACGCAGCGGCAAGGGCACAAGCAGCGGCTGCGGCAAAGACAACTGCAACGGCAAAAAGCAAGATTAGCCGACAGGCCACGAAAGACGATGGCCTGTCCTACTTGCGGAAGCGGGATTGGAGGGCGGCGACCTGGTCTTCGAGGGAAGGCTTGGGCGGCGCCTTCTTGGCGCGCGGCGGCGGTGCGGCGGCGGCCTTCATGGAGAGGGCGATGCGGCGGGCCTTGAGGTCTGTGGAGAGGACCTGCACTTTGACGATCTGGCCGACTTTGACGACTTCGCTCGCATCCTTCACGAAGCGGGTGGAGAGTTCGCTCATGTGCACGAGGCCATCCTGGTGCACGCCGACATCGACGAAGGCGCCGAAGCGGGTGACGTTGGTGACGACGCCTTCAAGTAGCATGCCGGGCTTGAGGTCGGCGAGTTCCTTGACATCGTCGCGCCATTTGGGAGCGACGAATTTGTCGCGCGGGTCGCGGCCGGGTTTGCGGAGTTCCTCGCGGATATCGCCGAGCGTGTACATGCCGACGCTTTCGGTGGCGAAGCCTTCGAGCTTCACCTTCTCGACGAGTTCGGGTTTGGCGATCAACTCGGCGACGGTGGCGCCGAGAGAGGCGGCGATCTTTTCGACGACGGGATAGGATTCGGGGTGGACTGCGGTGACATCGAGCGGATGATCGCCGCCGCGGATGCGCAGGAAGCCGGCGGCCTGTTCGAAGGTCTTGGCACCGAGGCTGGGGACGGCGAGCAGGTCCATGCGGGAGCGGAAGCGGCCGTGCTCGTTGCGATACTCCATGATCTTAATGGCGGTGCGCTCGGTGATGCCGGCGACGTAGCGGAGGAGGGCCCAGGAAGCGGTGTTGAGGTCCACGCCGACGCGGTTGACGCAGCTTTCGACGGTGGCTTCGAGGCTCTGCTTGAGGCGGCGCTGATCCACATCGTGCTGATACTGGCCGACGCCGATGCTTTTGGGGTCGACCTTGACGAGTTCGGCGAGCGGGTCCTGGAGGCGGCGGGCGATGGAGATGGCGCCGCGCACGGTGAGATCGAGATCGGGGAATTCCTGGCGGGCCATTTCGGAGGCGGAGTAGACGCTGGCGCCGGATTCGCTGACGGAGACGCTGAAGATGTTGTCGAGGTGGGTGTCGCGGAGGAAGTCCTGGATGAGGGAAGCGGATTTGCGCGAGGCGGTGCCGTTGCCGATGGCGATAGCCTGCACGTTGTGGCGGGCGATGAGGGAGGCGAGGGTTTTGCGCGAGCCGGCGACATCCATGCGCGGTTCGAAGGGGTAGATGACGGCGTGTTCGAGGAACTTGCCGGTGTCATCGACCACGGCGATTTTGCAGCCGGTACGGATGCCGGGATCGAGCGCGAGCACGGTCATGCGTCCGGCCGGCGGGGAGAGGAGCAGGTTCTCCAGATTCTCGCGGAAGACCTTAATGGCCTCTTCGTCCGAGCGGTCTTTCAGTTCGAGGCGGACTTCGGTCTGGATGGAGGGGTTGAGGAGGCGGTCGTAGGAGTCTTCGATGGCCTGTTCGAGGTGCGGGGTCCAAGGGCCGGGGGTGCGCAGGATGCGGGAGCGGAGCCAGGTGTTGGGTCCGGCGGGATCGAGTTCGATCTCGAAGGTGAGCATGCCTTCCTTGGCGCCGCGGCGAATGGCGAGCATGCGGTGGGAGGGGATTTTGGCGGCGGGCTCGGAGTAGCTGGCGTACATCTTGAACTTGCCTTCGGGATCTGGAACGCCTTCGATGGCGCGGCTGGTGACGCGGCCTTCGGCGAGCATCATGACGCGCATGGCCTTGCGGAAATCGGCGTTCTCGCTGATCATTTCGGCCACGATGTGGCGGGCGCCCTCGAGGGCTTCCACGGGGGGCAGTCCGAATTGGGCGGCGAGTTCCGCGAGGGGGGTGGGGTCGGATTGATCCCAGAGGTAGAGGGCGAGCGGTTCGAGGCCCTGATCGCGGGCGATGGATGCCTTGGTGCGGCGCTTGGGCTTGTAGGGGAGGTAGAGGTCCTCGAGCTCGGACTTTTCGAGAGTGGCTTCGATTTTGGCTTTCAGTTCGGGCGTGAGCTTGCCCTGCTCCTGGATGGAAGAGAGTACGGTTTCGCGGCGGTCTTCGAGATCGCGGAAGTATTCAAGCTTCTCCTGGATATCGCGGATCTGGACTTCATCGAGATTGCCGGTGACCTCCTTGCGATAGCGGGCGATGAAGGGGACGGTGGCGCCGCCATCGAGGAGTTCGATGACCGCGAGCATTCCCTTCATGGGGACATTCAGCAACTTGGCAAGGTGAATGAGGACGTGTTGGGGCAGGGACTTGAGTTCGGGCATGGGCCTGTAGAACTTCTATGATTACAGATATTTCACGAACAAAACGGCGTTGCCGCGTTCGTTGTAGAGGAGTTCATCGACCAGGTTCTTGGTGAGGAGGATGCCGAAGCCGCCGGGGCGGATGCCTTCTTCGGCGCGGACTTCGATGTGGCGGATGGGCGAATCGGCGGGATTAGAGATGGCGGCATGGGGAAGAAAGTCCATGCTGAAGCCGGTTCCGGGATCGTGGATATGGACGATGATCGAGCGGGGGGTGCGGATGAGGGAGGCGCGGACGCGTTTGCGGGGGTCGTGTTTGCCGCCGTGCTCGATGCCGTTCATGAGCAGTTCGCGGAAGGCGCTGGCGAGGTCTTCGGCAATGTGGGGGGCGAGGTCGCCGGTGATTTCGCGGAGGAAGTGGGTGGTGCGGTCGGCGGCGTCGATTTTACAACGGACGTCGAGGGTGATCCATTCGGGGCGGGCGGAGATGACGCGGATATCGTCCTGCCAGGAGGAGGCGTCCAGGGCGTTCTGCACGAGATCGGTGAGGGCGGCGGGGATGACGGGGGCGCGGAGGTAGCCGAAGGCGCGCTGGCGAATGGCGTAGAGGATGTGCTGGGGGTTGGGGTCGCCGGTGAGGATCACTTTAGTGTCCGGGCGGATGGAGCGGACGCGGCGGAGGAGTTTGAGGGGATCGAAGGCGGTGCGTTCGCTGCCTGCGACGATCAGGTCAACCGGGTTGGCGCGCAGGAGGGCGAGAGCCTCACGGGAAGCCGAGACGGCTTGGACGTGGCGGTCGTCGCGTTGCAAGAGACCGGAAAGGTCCGCCTGAACGGAGGGATCGGCCTCGATGAGCAACAGGCTGCGGGGGGTCAAAAGTTCACCACACTTTAATTTAGCCGAGGTTCAGCATAACATGGCAGTAGCTTCTCTCTCCACCCGAAGGGACGAGGGCGGGGAAGTGGGTCCGCATGTCTGGAGTCAAAGTATGCCTGTATTGAAACCGGCTGGATTAAAAATACGTAACCGGGATTGGACCGTTCGCATCACTCCATCTAGCGTGAAGAGCGGAATTCTATTACTCGTTGTCTCTGTGGCCGGGATGGCGCAGGTTTATCCACAGGGGGGCGGCTACCCCGGAACCATTCCGGGGCAGACTCCACTGCCTGGCACGAGGCCCACACAGCGCGGGCGCACTCCGGCGGGCGCGGACCCGCGCGCGGCGCAGGTGGGGCAGCCGCTGCCGAATTTCCGCGGCAATCTGAAAGTGATTTCGGATAAGACACTGAGCCTGCTGTTGGGCGATCAGCGGGTTCTGGATTTCAAGCGCACGGACAAGACGAAATTTTACAAGGGCGGCGACGAACTGAAGAACCCCAAGTTCGCGGTGGGCGATCAGTTGTCGGTGGAGGCTCTGGAAGAGCTGAACGGCACGATGACAGCGGTCAACGTGTATTGGGAGAAGGCGGGGGGCGCGCCCGGGACCACTTCCAGGACGGACGAGGGGGTGACGGACGCGTGGAAGGACATTCCGCCTGCGACAACTTCTCCGACAGGGCCACCGACAGCGAGCACGCAGCGCACGGCGGAAGATCCGGGACCGCCGCGGTTGCAGCGCGGGGGCGTGGCGGATACGTCGCGGCAGCGTTCGGCTCCGGTGCCGGCGGAGGCGCCGGCGGCAACTGCGCGTGCGAGCGAGCGTGCGAGTGAACCCAGGGCGGGGGAGCGGGTGACGGATGGCTCGCCGAGCCGGCCGAGCGTGATGCGCGGCGATGGCGACGAAGATTCTGTGCGCACCGAGATGAAGAAAGACGAGCCGCTGATCCGGCGCGCGGCGGACGCTGCGATGGAATTCACGGAGACGCTGCCGAGCTATGTGTGCACGGAAGTGGTGACGCGGACGCAGAGCGCGGGATCGAAGGGGAACTTCCAGGCGATCGACGTGGTCTCCATGGAAGTGCTGTACGAGAACGGCAAGGAAGATTACCGCAACATCCAGATCAACGGCAAGAAGACGGTGAAGAAGCTGGAGGAATCGGGCGGGGCGTGGAGCACGGGCGAGTTCGGCACGATTCTGGTGAATCTGTTCAGCCCCTCGACGGCGGCCGCGTTTACGTACCGGCGGGATTCCCGGGCGGGCGGGATTCTGGCGAAGATGTACGATTTCGAAGTGGAGAAAGACCGGTCCACGTGGAGCATTCACGCGGCGTCGGCGAATTACGACCCGGGATTCACAGGATCTGTGTGGATCGACCCGCAGACTTCGCGGGTGCTGCGGATCGAGATGGAAGCGAAGGGGATGCCTTCGAATTTCCCTCTGGATCACGTGGAATCGGCGACCGATTACCAGTACATCAGGCTGGGGGATGCGAAACAGTATCTGCTGCCGGTGCATTCGGAGACGCTGAGCTGCGAGCGCGGCACCAGTTTCTGCTCGAAGAACGTGATCGATTTCCGGAACTATCACAAGTACACGGGCGAATCATCGATCAAGTTCGGTGGCGAATCGAAGGACAAAGACAAGTAGCGTCTACTGGAGAGGCGGAGTACTTGCCGGGGCGCGTCTTTTATGCGTGGCCTGTTCGTAGGCGTACGCGATTTTCAGTAGCTTCGCTTCAGACCACGCGCGGCCATAAATCGTCATGCCGGCCGGAAGGCGGTCGCCGCGGGTGAAGCCCATCGGCACGTTGATCGCCGGGAATCCGGTGGTGGGCGAGTAGAACTGGCTGTTATCGCCGTGGGGCGTATTGAGATCGCCGATCAAACGCGGTGGATTGCTCCACGTGGGGTAGACGAACGCATCGAGCTTGAGCTTGTCCATGGTCTTCGTGACCGCGTCGCTCACCTGCTGCCGATAGGCCGCATCGGCCACGCATGCCGCCGATTCGGGTCCGTTCTCCGCGCCCTTATCGGCCGAGTCGAGGCGGTCGCGATTGTTGGGATGGAAGCGCCCGGACTTCACGATATCGGTCAGGTTCTTCAGCGGCACCTGATCCCCACGCGCGGCGAGGAAGTGATTGAGATCGTACTTGAAGCCCTGGCATGGACCGGCGCCGCGGCCGCGCCGCAATTCGTCGAGACCCTCGACGGTCGCCGGGTCCACAATCGTCGCGCCCGCGCGCTTCATCTCTTCGAGCGCGGCCTGAAAGACGCGCACGATTTCCGGGTCCGTGGTGGGGCGCTCGTAGGCCTG
Source organism: uncultured Acidobacteriia bacterium (assembly GCA_903876865.1). Taxonomy (GTDB): domain Bacteria; phylum Acidobacteriota; class Terriglobia; order Bryobacterales; family Bryobacteraceae; genus Solibacter. The sequence goes on along the minus strand of CAIRBY010000179.1, from coordinate 11,740 downwards.
ATGCAGCACGCCGATCACGGCGCCGCGCAGTCCATTGCGATCGAGCGCTGCGGCGTAGTCCTGCGGCAGATGCTGGGCAGCGGCCGCCGTGACCGCGTCGTCCGGGTCCGCGCCCACGATCACCTGAAATACCTTCATGGCATCTTCCACGGTGCGCGCCATCGGCCCCGCGATATCGGCGAGGATGCTGAGGGGGAAGACGCCGGCACGGCTGGTGAGGCCCATGGTGGAGCGAATGCCGACCAGCGCCTGGTGCGAGGAGGGGCCGCGAATCGAATTGCCGGTGTCGCTGCCCAGCCCGACGAGTACCAGGCTTGCGGCCACCGCCGCCGCGGTGCCGCCGCTCGATCCGGCGGTGACTCGGTCCGTCGCATAGGGATTGCGGGTGTAGCCGGGGAGAATCGAATTCACGGTCTGTACGGGCTGAAGGCCCATTCGGCCATGTTTGATTTCGCCAGCACGAGTGCTCCGGCTTCCTTGATGCGCTTGACCTGAAACGCGTCCTTCGCAGGAAGGTAGCCTGCGAAGGCGAGCGCGCCGTTGGAGGTCTGCAGGCCCTGCGTCTCGAAGTTATCCTTCACAATCACGGGGACGCAATGCAGCGCTCCGGTGAGGCCGCCTTGTTTGAAGCGGCGGTCGAGTTCGTCGGCCTGCTTCTCCACTTCGGGGTTCAACACCACGATGGAATTGATGCCGGGTCCGTTCTTGTCGTAGGCGTCGATGCGCTTGAGGTAGGCGCCCACGAGTTCGCGGCAGGTGAGACGGCCGGACTTCATGGCGTCGTGCACCTGGGCGATGGTCGCCTCCACCACTTCGAAGGGCGCGGGCCTGGGTGGAGCGGATGGCGCGGGCGCCTGCGCGGCAAGTAGGAGGGCGGTGAGGAAGAGGGTGGCGGGCGTGCGGAGCATCCGATTATTGTATGACGGTCCGCCTTCCGCTATTCTGAGGCGGTGCGCAGCGCATTCACACTTCTCCCGCTTCTGGCCCTGTGCGGAACTCTTCCGCCGGCCTCCGCCCAGCCATCCGGCGTGAACCAGACCGTGCTCTCGCAGATCCCCGAGCGCATGAAGGACGCCATCGAAAGGCATACCGTTGCCGGCGCGGTCACGCTGGTGGCGCGCGGCAACGAGATTCTCGAATTCGATGCGGCGGGCTCAGCCGATATCGAAGCGGGCCATGCGATGAAGAAGGACTCGATCTTCCAGATCATGTCGATGACGAAGCCCTTCACCGCGATCGGCATCATGATGCTGGCCGATGAGGGCAAGCTCGCGCTGCGCGACCCCGTGGAACAGTACCTGCCCGAGTTTCGCAACCAGCGTGTGGCGGCGAATGTGGGCCCGGATTCGGCGCGACTCGCGCTGCCCGATCACGCGATCACGATCCGCGACCTGATGACGCACACGGCCGGCATACAGGATCCGGCGCCCGCCGCCATCCACGAATATCCCCAGTTGATGAACGTGAAGCTCGACGAAGTGGTGCGGCAACTCGCGAAGCAGCCGCTGCTGTTTCAGCCGGGCACGAAATGGAGCTACAGCAGTCCCGGCATCGAGATTCTGGGACGCATCATCGAAGTCTGCTCCGGGATGAAGTACGAGGAGTTCATTGCGAAGCGGATCACGGAACCGTTGGGCATGAAGGACACGTTCTTCTATCCGCCCGCGGATAAGATCGCGCGCATCGCGATGGTGTATGTGCAGAAGGAGGGCAAATTGGTGCGGGCGGGGGGCGGCATTCTGGGCGGCGACCCCGCGAAATATCGCGCCGGCGCCGTATTCCCGGCTCCGGGTTGGGGGCTCTACTCCACTGCGGAAGATCTGCTGCGCCTGTACCGGATGGTGCTCAACAACGGCAGCGCGGAGGGGCGGCGCTACCTTTCGCCCTTCTCGGTTCGCCTGATGACGGAGGCGCACACGAAGGGCATTCACCCGGTGGGTTGGATGCGCGGCACGGATTACGGGCTGGCGTGGGAAGTGGTGACGGACCCGCTCGGCGAACTCGCCGGACATGGCCCCGCGACCTTCGGACACGGCGGCGCGTTCGGCACGCAGGGCTGGATCGACCCGCGCAATCAACTGATCTCGATCCTCATGATCCAGCGCGCGGATGGCGGTACGGATAGCCTGCGCAATATTTTTCTGCACATGGCCGAAGCCGGTTTGGGCAAGTAGTTCGCGCGTTACGGCGCGATGGCCCAACCGCCGCCCAGCGCCTTGTAGAGCGCCACCAGGTTCGTGAGCGCGGCGGTATCGCTCAGCGCCAGATCCGTCTCCAGCGCCAGTTGCTCGCGCTGCGCATCCAGTACGCTGAGAAAATCCGCGAGCCCGCTCAGGTACACCTCGCGCGCCAACCGGACCGTCTCTTTGCTGGAATGCACTGCCGCCCCCAACCGTTCTCGGCGTTCGCGCTCGCGGTGGTACGCGGTGAGCGAATCCTCCGTCTCGCGCAGGCTACGCAGCACGGTGCTCTGGTAGCTCGTCACCGCTTCCTCATAGCGCTGCTTTTCCACTTCCAGATGCGCCTTCAGCCTTCCGGCGGTGAACAGCGGCAGCTTGATGCCGGGCCCGAAGGAGAAGAAGTTGCCCGCTCCGAACGTGAACCCGCTCCAATCGGCCGATTGCCTTCCCGCTGCGCCCGTGAGCGTGATCTTCGGGAAGAACTCCGCCCGCGCCACGCCAATCCGCGCCGTTGCCGCCGTAATCTCTGCCTCGGCCTGCCGCAGGTCCGGACGGCGTTGCAGCAGTTCCGCCGGCAGTCCGGCGGGCACCTCGAGCGGTAGCGCGGGAAGCGGCGCGGGCGCGGCCAATTCCTGCCGCAGGCCTTGCGGCGGCATAGCCAGCAGCACGCTCAGCGCGTGGATCTGCTGCGCGATTCTCGCCTCCAGTTGCGGCAATAGCGCCTCGGTGTTCTCCGATTGCGCGCGCTGCCGTTCCAGATCCAGTTCGTTGCCCAGCCCCGCCTCGGCGCGCACTTGCGTGAGGTGGAGTGAATCCCGCTGCAACTCCAGGTTGTCGCGGGTCAACTGCAGGCGCCGCTGCGCCCCTCGCAGTTCCACGTAGTTGCGCGCCACCTCGCTGAGAAGAGAGACCAGCACGTCCCGCCGCGCCTCCACGCTCCCCTGCACATAGGCCTGCGCGGCTTCGACCGCGCGGCGTTTCCCGCCGAAGAAATCGATCTCCCAAGAGGCATCGAAGCCGAGTTGAAATGCGTTCGTCTCGAGGGCCGAGATCAGCCCCGGCGCGTCGCCCGTGCCGCCCACATGGACATTTCCCTGGTTGAAGCCGCCGCGAATCCGTTGCGCCGAATCGCCGGCCTCCACCGCCGGCAGCAGCGCCGAACTGCTGATGCGGCGCGCCGCGCGCGCCTCCAGAATACGCTGCCCGGCGAGCTTCACATTCAGATTCGCTGCCAGCGCCCGCGCCACCAGGCCGTTCAATTGCGCGTCGCCGAGCGTTTGCCACCAGGCGGAGAGCGCCGCTTCGTTCGCGCCCGCGGTGTCCGCGTCCGCTTCCGCAAATCTCTCCGGCAACGGGGAATTCGGAGTCGCCGGTTTCGGCAGCTTTGCGTTCGGCGGTTGACCCGCATACCCGAGCCCCAGCGCCAGACCCAATGCCAGTGCCGCGATGCGCATCACCGTCCCCCCTGCGTATCGTCGATCGAGACATCCAACTGCTGTCCCGGCCGTACCCGCGCGCCCGGCTCGAGCGCGAAGATCACCTGCATCACGCGCGTGTCCACACGCTCCGTGCTGTCGCCCGTCAGGCTCCGCTTCGGGATCAGGTAGGGCTCTTCCCGCAGGAAGCGCAGCGTCAGCCGTTGCCCCGCCGCACCGTGCGGAGAGCCCACCGCCGCCGCGCCGCTGCGCAAGCGCCAGGCCTCTTCCTCATCCACGTCCGCGCGCACGTTCAGCCTCGTGGTGTCGCCCATCAGGATCAGCGGTTGCGCCAGCGGCCCCGCCTGCGCATACTCGCCCAGGTGCACTTTGCACTGCAGGATCTCTCCGCCGATCGGCGCGACCACGGTGAGCCGCTCGAGGTCCGCCTCGATGCGATTCGCCTCCCGCTCCGCCTCCGCCACCTGGCTGCGCGCCACCTCCAGATCCGGCTTCCAGGCGCCCGCCCGCAGTAACTGCAACTCCGCCTGCGCGGCCTCCACGCGCGCCTGCGCTGCGTTTACGGCCAGCCGCCGGCGCAACAGGTCCTCCTCGCGGATCGCGCGCCGGTCCTTCACGCGCTCGATCAGGTCCAGTTGCACCTGCGCGTCCGCCAGCAGCGCTTCGCTCTCGCGGACCTTGGCTGCGGCGGCCGGCAACTCCTCCGGTCGCGGCGAGTTCAGCAGCTTCTGCAGTTTCGCCTGCGCCACCGCGGCCGAACTGCGGCGCAGCGCGAGTTCCGCCACCAGGTCGCGATCGTCCAGCGAAAACAGCGGCGCGCCCTTTTGCACGCGGTCGCCCGCCTTTACGTACAGTCGGGTGACCAGTCCGGGGACCGGCACGCTGATCGCGATATTCTCCGATTGCGCCTCCACCAGCCCGATCGCTCCAATCGATTTTGCATAGCCCGAAGTGGGCGGCGGCGAGGGCGGGTGCACCGTCGCGTGGGCGGGACGCATCCGCAGGATGGAGAGAATCGCCAGCACCAGGACCAGCCCGGCAAATACAGTCAGACCTTTTTTCAACATTTGCTCGCTCCTATTGTGTGATCTCGGTTTTGACAATCCGGCCGTCATTCATATACGCAATCCGGTCGGCGAATTCGAAGACGCGGGAATCGTGCGTCACCACCACTACCGCCCGCTCCGCGCGCAACGCCACGCGCCGCAGCAACTCCATCACCTGATGGCCGGTCTCGTGATCGAGCGCCGCGGTTGGCTCATCGCAGACAATCAGCCTGGGCGAGTGCACCAGCGCGCGCGCCAGCGCCACTCGCTGCTGCTGCCCGCCTGATAGCTGGTTCGGGCGCGCGCCCAGGCGCGAACCAAGGCCCAGTTCCGCCAGCAGTTCGCCGGCCTTCGCTACCGCGGTCTTTCGCGCCACGCCTTCCGCCAGTAGCGGCACCGCGGCATTCTCCGCCGCCGTCAGCGAAGGCAGCAGATTGTACTGTTGGAAGACGAAGCCGAGGTTGCGGCGGCGGAACTCCACGCTCTCGCCGCCCCGCATCCCGCCCACGTCCCGTCCGAGCACCGCGATCGAGCCGCCGCTCGGGTTCAGCAGGCCCGCGATCACGGAGAGTAGCGTCGTCTTGCCGCATCCGCTCGGCCCCACCAGCATCGTCATCTCGCCCAGCGGCGCCTGGAAATCCACGCCGCGCAGAACCGGCACGCGGTTCTCGCCCGCGCCGAATTCCTTGGTAATGCCGCTGCACTCTACTGCTGTTGGTAAGACTGTCATTGTCCCCTCCTCAGCCACGGAACACCACCGCGGGCTCCAGCACCAGCACGCGCCGGATGCTGATCAGGCTGGCCATCAACACGATCAGCAGGATCACCAGCGCCGTGCCGATGGCGATCTCCGGATAGATAAAGAAGCCACGCAAATCCAGGTTGTCCTTCGTCACTTCGAAAAACGTCGCAGTCATCCCGAGTCCGAGCGAGTAGCCCACCGCCGCCACCGTCAGGGCCTGCAGCGTAATCATCCCTACAAGCCGTGCGTTGGTCACGCCGATCGCCTTCAGCGCCCCGAACTGTTTCAGGTTCTCGATGGTGAAGATGTAGAAGGTCTGCCCCGCCACTACCGTGCCCACCAGCAACGCGATCGAGATTGTGATACCAAAATTGACCGGAATTCCGGTGTGGTGGAAGTAGTACCAGATGGTCTGCCAGCCGAACTCATCCGCCGTAATCGCGCGCAGGCCAGTGGCCGCCGCGATGCGCCGGCAGACTTCCGCGTCCGTCACGCCCGCCGCCGGATGCGCCAGCACGAAGGACATCAGGTTTCGCTCCCGCCCGACGTAGTTGATCGCGTTCTTGTAGCGCGCATAGAAGACCGGGAAATTTTGAAACGGCGCCGAAGAATCGAAAATGCCCACGATCCGGACGCGGTGCTCGTTCATCTCCAGCGTCTGCCCCAGCCGGTAGGACTGTTTCGGGAAGAAGAATTCGTACCCCACGCGATCGATCAGAATTGAATCCGGCTGGCGCAGGTCTTCGTAACTCCCCATCACCAGTTTGCGCGGCGCGCCCACCAGCGTGGCATCGTCTACACCGAGCATCACCACCACGCGGAAGTTGCCATCGCCGGCTTTGGCTCGAGGCTGCCCTTTGAACAGCGGCACCGCCCATTCGACTCCCGGCACTCCCCGCACGCGATAAACCGTGTCGTCCGGCAGCGCCTTCACCTCGTCGAAGTACTGCGTATAGGGATCCATCACCCACAGGTGCGCGTCCTGAATGTCCTGGATCTGGCTCGTGGTGCGCGCCATCAGCCCGGCGAAGATGGCGCTTTGCTGCGCCATCAGAAAGGTGGAGAAGGCGACAGCGAAGATCAGGCCCAGGTATTTCGCCCGGTCCGAAGTGAGCATCTGCAATGCGACAAAATTCATGGCTTCCCCCTACTTTACGTTCTTATGATGAACAATGTTCATTAAAGTTGCAAAAAAAACGCGCTAGGCGCGAATTCCCTGCATCAGCACATCCAACTGCCGTTCAATCAGGCGGCTCTGCTCCACGAAGGGGAAGCCGCAATGGGTGATCAGCAGCGAAACCAGCCCATGCAGGCTGGTCCACAAGACCTGGCTCACCTCGTCCACGCTGGCGATGCGCAGCGCGTGTTCGTCCGCGCAGCGCTGCACCATCCTGCGCAGATGCCCGAAGCAGCGCGTCCCGGCCTCCAACAGTTGATCGTCCTCGGCCGGCGGCTCCATAGGGCCCGAATTCTTCGCCATCACGAACGTGATCAGGTAGTGCGTCGGATGCTCCAGGCCAAAGGCGATGTAAGCCCGACCCGCGCGCCGCAGGCATTCCAGTGGATCGTCGTCGTCATCGGCGATCGCCGCCAGGCGCTGGCTCAACTTGGAGAACGTCTCTTCGCACAGCGTTCCAAAGATCTCCGCCTTATCGGCGAAGTGCAGATAGATCGTGCCCGGCGCACAGCCGATCTCCGCCGCAATCTTCCGGATCGTCACCGCGTCGTAGTTGTGCGTGACGAAGAGACTGCGCGCCGTATCGAGAATCTCGTCCCGGCTGAAATCGCTGGCCCGCTTCCGTGTCCGTTTCAAAGCGGCCTTTTCGTGTATTGAACTATGTTCAGTATAAAAATTCCGCGCACGGCTGTCAATCCTAAAACTGCTTCAAGCGGAAATTGCGGTACTCCACCTTCATCGGAGGACCCACGTGCACCTGCACGCCGATGAGCCCTTTCATCATCCGCCCCACCGGATCGTCATCGATCACCATGCTCATCATGTGCCCGTTGAGCAGATGAATCGTCGTGTTCCCGCGCACGATCAGGTGATAGCTGTTCCAGTCCGTGGTGATGAACTTCGCCAGCTCCGCGCTATCGCCCAGGCTCGCCAGCACGATCGGCTTCTGTACGCCGAGCACGTGCGTTACCTGCCCGCGCATGGCGAGGAAGAGGCGTCCCTTCTCCTCGTAGTTTTGTCCGGTGTAGCGATTGCCGCCATCGATATCGGCCTGATAGCCGCGCATGGCGAATTTGTTGGTGGGCGTCACCAGGTCCGGCACCACCACGCTACGGTAATTGATGCCGCTATTGCCGCCGCTGGTGATGCGGTAATCGGCCTTGATTTCGAAATCCGCCGGTTCGCCGCCGCGCCAGATGATGAAGGTGTTGCTCTTGATCACGGTCTCCGGCGTGATTTCGCCGACGAGGCAGCCATCCTCCACGCGCCAGTATTTCGGATCGCCCTCCCAGCCCTCCAGCGTCTTGCCGTTGAAGATGGGGCGGAAACCCGCTTCATCGCCCGCCGCCGCTTCGGGACGGTCGGATTGTTTGGGCACATACTGCTGGGCCCTACTCTGCTGCGCCAGAAGCGGCAGGCTGCCCATCGCCGTGAGAAATGCGCGTCGTTTCATATCAGACCTTCTTCACCACGTCGAGCAGCGCGCCGATGCTCTGCTCCGTGCACCACATCTTCGTCTTGCCCGGTTCGCGCCAGTGCGTCTCCAGCGTGAAGGTGCCCTTGTAGCCATCCTTCAGCAGCGTGCGGACCTGCCCCAGGTTGTCCATCTCGCCATCGCCGACCTTCGCCCACACCACTTTGCCGTCCTTGTGCTTGAAGTCGCGGAGGTGGACGTGGAAGATGCGCGCCGGGTCCAGTTTGCGGTACCCGTCCGGGAAGGATTGCTCGCCGCTTTCGGCCGCATTGTTGGGATCCCAAGTCATGCCGAGGTTGTCCGCCTTCACGTTCTTCAGCAGCAGCGCCGCCTCCGCGCCGGTGGATACATAGCCGCCGCCGATATTTTCCACCGAGAGGCGGAAGCCCTTGGCGCGCCGAGCGGCTTCCCGCGTCAGTTCCCAGATGCGTCCGTAGGCGGCGTCGCTCTTGGTTTCGCCCTTGCCGAGCATGAAGGTGAAGATGCGGATCCTGTCCGTGCCGAAGGCTTTGGCGCGTTCCATCGCTTTATCGAGCAGCGCCCACTGCTCCTCGACCTTCTTCCGCCCCTCGGGAGTATCGGGCGGCAGGGGAATTTTGAAGAAGCCGGTGCCTTCGATGGAGACCTTCACGCCGTGCGCATCCAGAATCTGATTGGCCTCGCGGATCTTCTCCATCGGCTGCGCGGTGTTGTACGGCCCCCAGATGTTGCGGATCTCGGCCCAGTGCAGGTTGTACTGTTGCAGGAATTTGGCGGCGGTCAAGACGTCGTCATCGATTTCATCGGTGAGGATGCCGAGTTTGATTTCGGCGAGAGGCAGGGCGCGCAGACGCTGCGCAAACGCGAATGCGGAGACGGCCAGCAATTCGCGGCGGGTAGGCGAAGTCATGCGTGCATTATATCCGAGCGCACCAGCGAACCCGGTACAGCGAGGTTCGGTGAATCGCAGTATGCTATCAACTATGGCCAATTCCGGAACCACCCGAAGACACTTCTTCTACGGAACACTGCTGGCTGGAGCGCTGCCCGCGGGCGGCTTCGGCAGCACCGTATCGCTCAAATCGCTCGGCTACAAATCGCCCAACGAAAAGCTCAATATCGCCGCTATCGGCGCGGGCGGCAAAGGCCGCTCGGATATCGCCGGCTGCAAGGCGGAAAACATCGTGGCGTTCGCCGACCCGGATGACAACTCGGCGGCTTCCACGTACAAGCTCTATCCGAATGCGCCCAAGTACAAGGACTTCCGCCGCATGTTCGATAAGGAGACGCGCAATATTGATGCCGTCCTGGTCTCCTGCCCCGATCACATGCATGCCTCCGCCGCGCTGTGGGCGATGAATCGCGGCAAACACGTCTACTGCCAGAAGCCGCTGGTGCGCACGGTTTGGGAAGCGCAGGAAATGCAGGCGGCCGCGAATAAATTCGGCGTGGCCACGCAGATGGGCAATCAGGGGTACTCCAACCCGGGCGCGCGCGAATGCTGCGAGATCATCTGGAGCGGAGAGATCGGCAACGTCACGGAAATCCATGCCTGGACGGACCGCCCCGGCAAATACTGGCCGCAGAGTCCGGAAGTCGAACCCAAGCCCGCCCCGGTTCCGAGCACGCTCGATTGGGACGCGTGGCTCGGCGGTTCGCAACCCCGGCCGTATAGCCCCGCTTACCTGCCGCGCAGCTGGCGCGCCTTCCCGGATTTCGGCTGCGGTGCGGTGGGCGATATGGCCTGCCACATCATGGGCACGCCGAATATGGCGATGAAACTGGGCGCTCCCACGAGCGTGGAGTGCGTCACCAAGGTCGGCCCGAGCAAATACGTGTTCCCGCAGCAGACCGTGCTCCGCTTCGATTTCCCGGCGCGCGGCGCAATGCCCCCGGTGAAAATCTTCTGGAATGACAGCCTGAAATCGGCCTATCATTTTGCCGGCATTCCGGAGACGGAACTGCTCGGCGATGAGGACACCAATGGCAGTCTTTTCGTGGGCGAAAAGGGCTTCCTGACAACGGGTTGCTACGGCGAACGCACGCGCCTGATGCCGGATGCCCGCATGAAGGATTACAAGCTGCCGCCGCAGTTGCTCACGCGCTCCCCCGGTCACTACGCCGATTGGATCCGCGCCTGCAAAGGCGGCGAGCCGGCCTGTTCCAACTTCAATGTGGCCTCTCCGTTCGTGCAGTGGATGCTGCTGGGCGTGATCTCGATGAAGTTTGAAGGCAAGCTCGAGTGGGACGCGCAGAAGAGGCAGTTCAGCAATAACGCGGCGGCGAATCAGCATTTGAAGCCCAACTTCCGGAAGGGCTGGAAACTGGCGTAGCGGAAGTAGGACAGGCCTCCCGGCCACACTTGTCCAAATTAGGTTTTCGCCAAGCTTAATTTGGACAGCCGAATACCGGCGACCTTCCGACGGATTTTAGCCAATGTGGCCTCCGGAGCTCGTCCGCACGGCATTTCGCAACCATTTTGGCGGTGGGGGAGGATCTGCCCGCCGGCAGTAGCAATTTGGACAGCATCTTGCGCCGCTGGGAACCTCGTTTTGGCCAAGCCCTGGTGCGTACGCAGAATCAATGACTTATCCCGCCCGATTGCGATAGGCTGCGGCTAATTTGGACAGCTGTGGCCTCCCGGCCTGTCCCCCTTCGCCTCCTCCCGGAGACGGTCCCATCAGCAGTCATCCCCGAGCGGATCGCCATCCACAACGGTCCCGGAAGACAGCCGGACCGCTACTGGCACGGTGCCACTGGCCCGGTGCTACTGGCACGGTGCCACTGGCCCGGCGCCACCCTGGGAAAGGCCGCGTCAACGTCGCCGAACCCGCTGAATCGCCCCGGGGAACACGGCGGGCCGGAACTCCCCGCCCTACTTCCCGAACGTGACGCTCGAATCCGTCGAGAACTTGCGGTAGTTCCGGAATTCGATCACGTTGCGCGTGCACGCCCCGCTCCCGCTCATGCACCCTACATTCTCGCCCGATGCCGGCAGCAAGTAGCTCTTCTGCTCGATCCGCGTCCACGCGTACTGTAGCTTGCATTCCGCCCGGCTGATCGTGAAATCGCGCGGGAAGTTCGTGGTCCGCTGCTCGATCCGCAGCACCCGCCGCGAGTCCTTGTCAATCCACACCGCGCCCTCATACGCCGGCCGGTACTGCCGCCCGTCCGGCGACACCATCGTCCAGTGCGAGTGCGGCTGATCCACCGTGTAATCGAACACCACCGCCGTCCGCCCCAGCATCTTCTCTTCGCCGCGCCGCTTGAAGGTCGCGTTGGTCGCGAAACCCATGACGTCTTCCAGCGTGGTGCCGAACTCCCCCGTGGACCAGCTCCCCGTCCGCTCGATCGGCAGGTTCACCGGGCTGCCGTCGATCTGGAAGTTCTTGTAATCCTCTTTCCCGTCCAGGTACGTCAGATCGGCCGTGACCTCGTCGATCCCCTGCCACCGCAGCGGGAACCCCGTCGCGTAGAACCGGCTCGTCACCTGCTGCACCAGGTAGTTGGGCAGGCTCGTGCTGAAACTCGTCGCCGCCGCCCGCGCATCCTGAATGATCGCCTCGTCCGTATTGCGCCGCGGATCGTTAGACGCCACCGAAGGCGGTTCCGGCTCCGGATCGCCCGGCGCCCCCGCCGCGGATCCGCTGGACGTCGGTTCGCCGCCTCCCTCCGCCCGCCGCTGCAGCGTGGGCGGTCCCTCGCT
>CAIRBY010000178.1 GCA_903876865.1 uncultured Acidobacteriia bacterium | reverse complement strand
TTGCCGCTCATGGCCAGCACGTTGTGCTGCATTACGCGGTCCATGCCGGCGATGCCGATGGCGGATAGCAGGCCGCCGATGGTGGTGGGGATCAGGCAGACCAGCAGGGAAATCAACACGGTGACAGTAGGCGCCTGTCCCGTGCCGCTGGCCGCCACGCTGTAGATTGCGAATGGCTGAAGCGTGACCACCGCCAGCAGAAAGACGAGTGTAAGTCCTGCGATCACGATATTGAGCGCGATCTCATTGGGCGTCTTCTGCCGCTGCGCGCCTTCCACCAGAGCGATCATGCGGTCCAGAAATGTCTCGCCGGGGTTGGAGGTGATCCGCACCTTGATCCAATCGCTCAGCACCTTGGTCCCGCCGGTCACAGCGCTGCGGTCGCCTCCGGATTCCCGGATCACCGGCGCGCTCTCTCCCGTAATGGCGGACTCATCCACGCTGGCGATGCCTTCGATCACATCGCCATCGCCGGGAATGGTCTCGCCGGCTTCCACCATCACGGTGTCGCCGGCCCGGAGCATGGCGGCCGCCACCTGCTCCGTGCGGCCGCCGGCCAGGCGGCGCGCGGTGGTGTCGGTTTTGGTCTTGCGCAGCGTATCCGCCTGAGCCTTGCCGCGGCCTTCCGCCATGGCCTCGGCGAAGTTGGCGAACAGCACGGTGAACCAGAGCCAGAGCGTGATTTGAAACGTGAAACCGGCGATGGCCGCGCCGGCGGCGAGATCGCGCGCGGCCAGGAGCGTGGTCATGACGGCGCCACATTCCACCACGAACATCACGGGGTTCTTCATCATGGTGCGCGGGTTGAGCTTCACCAGCGCATCAGCGACGGCGCGGCGAACGAGAGGCGGGTCAAAGAGCGGGCGGGATCGCGATCCGCGCTTCGGTAACAGAGACGCGACGTCTTCCGGCGCGGTGGTTTCCACAGTGGTGACGGGCATGACTAGCTCCAGAGCCTTCCTTGATGCATCAGGAAATGTTCCACGATTGGGCCCAGCGAAAGGGCCGGGAAGAATGTCAACGCGCCCACGAAGACCACAACGCCCACCAGCAGCGTGACGAAGAGCGGGCCATGGGTGGGGAAGGTACCGGCGGAGACCGGTACCACTTTCTTCTGCGCCAGGCTGCCCGCCGCGGCGAGCAACGGGATCAGCATCAGGAAGCGTCCGCAGAGCATCGCGATGCCGAGCGTGGTGTTGAGAAACATTGTGTTGGCATTGAGGCCGGCGAAGGCGCTGCCGTTGTTGCCCACGCCGCTGGTGTAGGCGTAGAGGACCTCGCTGAGGCCGTGCGGCCCGTGATTGCCGAGGCTGCCCGCAACGGTAGAGAGGCCGATACCGGCCGCCCCAAAGCCGAGAATGCAGACCGCCAGCACGAGCACGGAGAGCATCACCATCTTGACTTCCTTCTGCTCGATCTTCTTGCCCAGATACTCGGGCGTGCGGCCCACCATGAGCCCGGCGAGGAAGACGGCGAGGATGGCGAAGAGCAGCATGCCGTAGAGGCCGGAGCCCACACCGCCGAAGA
>CAIRBY010000177.1 GCA_903876865.1 uncultured Acidobacteriia bacterium | reverse complement strand
TTCCATATGACGAACACGGCGTATTCGCGCGTCGTGTTCGCCTTCGTGCTCGCCTACACGATGACGTTTACGCTCGGCGGGAGACTGATGGATGTGCTGGGCACCCGCACCGGACTACTGCTCGCGGTGGCGGTGTGGTCGGCGGCGAGCGGATTGCACGCGATCGCGGGCGGCGTCCTGAGCCTGGGAATTGCTCGCTTTCTGCTGGGCATCGGCGAGGGCGGCTGCTTCCCGGCGGTGACCAAAGGCGCCGTCGAATGGATGCCGCCCGAGCGGCGGGCTCTGGCGATCGGTATCGCCAATGGAGGCTCGGCCTTCGGTGCGATGCTGGCCCCGCCTGTGACTGCGTTCGTAGCCGGCGCCTTCGGCTGGCGGAGCGCATTCCTCTGTACCGCGCTCGCCGGCGGTCTCTGGCTGATCGCATGGTGGTGCGCCTTCCGCGCTGTTCCGCGCGAAAGTCAGCCGGTGCTGGCGCGTGCGAGCGTCGCCGGTTTGCTGCGGCGGCCCGAAGTCCGCCGCCTGATGGCTGCCCGCTTCTTCTTCGATCCGGTTTTCTATTTCTATATGTTCTGGATTCCGCAATATCTATCCCGCGAGCGCGGCATGTCTCTGGCGCAAATCGGCTCGCTCACCTGGATTCCCTTCTTCGCCCTCGGCGTCAGCAATATCGCCGCCGGGCGCTGGTCGGATTGGCTGGTGGCGCGCGGCTGGCCACCGCGCCGCGCCCGGCTCGGGCCGATGCTCCTGGCCGCGCTGCTGACTCCGGCATCGGCACTGGCGGCGTTCGCCGGCAAGCCCGAATTGGCCATCGCTCTGATGTCGCTGCTGATGCTGGCGCATGGCGTGTGGATCGCCAGCTACATCACCCTGGTCGGCGATACGGTGGCGCGTCACGAGGTGGCGACCGCGGTCGGGCTCACCGGCACGTGCGGGGGAGTGGCGGGAATGTTATCCAATCTGATCGTAGGTCCGGTGGTGGACCATTACTCGTTCACCCCGGTATTTCTGGCATCCGCGGTTCTGTACCCCGTGGCGTGGCTCATCCTCGCCACACGAAGCGAACGAGCCGCCGCGGCCGTTCCGGGAGCATTGTCATGAAAATTGCACGACGCAAACCACGCACCGCACATATCGGAGTCTTCGGAGTGGGCTACCACGTCTACTGGGATCAGTTTCCCGGTCTGCTGGAAGAACTCCAGGCGAAGCTTGCAGTCCTGGTGACGAAGGTCGAAGCGAGCGGTGCTCGCGTCACCGATTTCGGCATTGTGGACAAGGCGGAGGACTCCTACGCGCTGCTACCGCGGATGAAGGCGGCGGACCTGGACCTGGTCTTCTGCGACATGCTGACCTACGCCACGTCGGCGGTCTTCGGCGTCTTGGTGCGCAGCCTCGACATCCCGATCGTACTAGTCGCTCTGCAACCGCTGGCCGCGCTCGATTACGCACGCGCCACCACTCGCATGCAACTGGTCAACGACGATTTCTGCTCCGTGCCGGAGTTCACCGGAGTGGCGATCCGTATGCGCAAGCAGCCGCCGCCTGTGATTCTCGGGACGCTCGAGAACGATCCCGAGGCCGATGCCGAGATCGCCTCCTGGTGCGACATCGCGGTGGCGTTGCATGACGTCAAACGCGCCCGCATCGGCCACTTCGGCCACCCCATCGAGAACATGCTCGATATGCAGACGGACCAGGCCGCGCTCACCGCCGCCTTCGGCTGCCACATCGTACAGACCGAGGCCGACTCGCTGCTGGAGTGCCGCAATGAAGTGACCGAAGCCGAAACGGCACGCAAGATCGAAGAGATCCTCTCCCTCTTCGACACGCCCGACCCCGGAGACGATCCCATCACCGCCAAACTGATGCCTGCGGACCTGGAGCGCGCCGCGATTGCCGCCGTGGCGCTCGATCGTTTCGTAGCCCGTTACAACCTCGACGGCCTCGCCTATTACTACGAGGGCGCGCCGGGCAGTCCGCTCCGGGAATTGGTGACGAATCTGATCGTGGGCAATTCTCTGTTGACCGCGGCGGGCTTCCCGATGTGCGGCGAGAGCGACCTGAAGACCTGCGTCGCCATGCTGTTGATGGACCGCCTCGATATCGGTGGCAGCTTCGCCGAGTTCCATCCGGTGGATTTCCGCGAGGGTTTCGTACTGGTGGGCCACGATGGGCCACACCACGTCAACATCGCCTCGGGCAAGCCGGTGCTGCGCAGTCTGAAGAAGTACCACGGCAAGCCCGGCAACGGCGCCGGCGTGGAATTCAAAATCCGCGAAGGCCCCATCACGATGCTCAGCATCGGCGTGACCGCGCAAGGGCGCTTTAAATTCGTATTGGCCGAAGGCGAAAGCGTTCACGGACCGATTCCCGCTACCGGCAACACCAACACGCGCGGCTTCTTCGAGCCCGATGTGCGGACCTTTCTGAAACGCTGGGTGGCCGAGGGCCCCACCCACCACTTCGCGCTTGGCGTCGGCCACCGGGCGGAGGACCTGGTGCGGATCGCCGACGCGCTGGGGATTGAAAGTGCCATCATCGATCGGAAGCCGGATTCGCGGGCACGGTAGCGGCACTCGGCGCAAGTCCCTGCAAGCGGCGGGCTCGTGCGTGGCCGCGTCCAGGGCCGCTGGCGTGGCACGGTCTCGATCAACGTGCGGATGACGGATGTGTGCAAGCGGGCGGTCGAACCTGCCGGCAACGGGCTACTGGCGCCCGAGTTGGCCAACGGGGTCAGCCGGGTAAAGGGCGTTGCGTCCAAGGGTATCCGTCTCGGAAACTGGATGTCCCTCAAGCAGGCCCAGACGCTGCTGAACACACCTGATATTGCTACCATCACGCGGAAGCGGGCGTGTGGCTATGAGATCGGGGCATTGAAACGCCTTTCCTTCCCTTGGGCCGCCGACCGCGGGCTGGGGCCAAGGGACGGGAAGCCACTTCACGACCGCTTGCCGGAAGCTGTTCGCGCGCTAACGCTCGGCCACAGAACTGCTGCTATTTTTTCTTGAGCGTCACTTGCATCGCCTGCTCGTCATGACCGAGTAGACCGCTTAGCTCGCGGCGGTCCTTGCTGAGTGTCCCCTTGAACAAAGCGTGCGCGGCCCCGACGCCGAACTCTACTTTGTCACCGGTCTGCTTAACATCGACCGGCATTCCCATTGCATTTTGGGCGGGAATGTCCATGGTCGCCATAACGGTGTTGTCCGGCTGGTTCTTAAAGTGAACGGCAATTTCCAACTCGGGGCCGGGCGTTTTCATTATCCCCGCCCAGTCCCCTTCGAGGTCCTTCGACACCGCCGGGCTGGCGGCCGGCAACTGGACATTTGCTTCTCCCGTGCGATTGAATTGGATGGGCTGGGAACCACCCGGGCCGGTGAGCGTGCCGCCCAGTTTGCCGTCGCCAAGCGTGAGGTCGAGCTTTGCCATTCGCAGATCGACGGCCATGAACTTCACCGAGGTTCCGGTGACTACGAGGTCTTTAACGAGGAGACCCGTCGCATTCTGGGTGGGCACGCCCATGCTGGCGACCCACTCAGCCTTATTGTTTCTGGCGAGATCGAGCGAGACGGTGAACTCGCCGCCGTCCCCGTTGAGAACGCCTTCCCAGTGACCGGCCGGGCTGGTTTGTGCGCACGCAAGTGACGCTAACAGCACGGCCGTGCCCACGCCACGAAAGCATCGATCCTTAACGAGAGTTCCACTTTTGGACTTCCACATCCGATTCATTATGTCCGGGACTGCCATGTTCATTGACATTCTCTTTTGTCTCCTTACGGGCTGGGGTGGAGCATGCGACGGGCCAGTGCGCCGAGCGAGCGGGATCAGTGAGTTACGAGGAACACCGGGAAGACCGCGCGGGGCTATGCGTACACCGGATGGACCCATGCCTGCATGAAATGTACAGCTGGCTCCCGAACGAACTGGCCGGATGCGCGACGGCGAAAGCCGGGTCGGCAGCATTGCCCACGGCGACGGTGAACGGCTCAGCCTGTCCACCTTGTAGACGACCACGCAGTTCACGCGGCCAGCCTCAATGGCGTCGAGCATGCGCTTTAGGGCTGGTCGGTCCATATTGCCGCCGGTGAAGCCGCCGTCATCAAACCGCTCCGGCACCAACTGCCATCCCTCAGTCCGCTGGCTGGCGATGAAAGCCTCGCCGGCCTCCCGCTGCGCGTCCAATGAACTAAAGTCCTGCTGGAGGCCTTCCTCCGTGGATTTCCGGGTGTAGATGGCGCACCGGATCACCTTGTCCGGCGCTGGTTTCTCCGCAGCCGCCGGCGCACGCCTGCCGCTACCGTTTCTCATTTGTCCCCCCGTTTTCCGTCGCGCACCCGAAAAAGAGGAAGCCATTCCACTTGGTGCCGGTCACCTCGCCGGCAATCGCGCTCAGCGATTTGTAGAGCTTGCCATCGTACTCGAAGCCCTCCTCCCGGATCTTCACAACGATGTCCCGGCCCTTGTAGCGGCGTTCAACGGTACCGCCGGGCGCGGGCAATCGCGGATCAGCCGCGGCTGTCACGCGCCCATTCACCGCGTTGGCCGATGACAGGCTGAAGTCCTGCTGGAACGTCGTCTTCGGCGCGCGGACCCGCAAGTCTGCGTCGTTGGCGATCTCCAAGGCGCGGCGGTGCGCCCGTTCCGACAGACCGCCTTCTGCCAGCGCCTGGATCCTCCAGGC
>CAIRBY010000176.1 GCA_903876865.1 uncultured Acidobacteriia bacterium | reverse complement strand
TTGCATATCTGGAGCCTCGGCTCCAGCGCGCATGCGCTCAGTTGCCATGTCCTGATCCGCGACGTACCGCCCTCGGAAAGCGACGGCATCCTGCGCGAACTGAATCACCTGCTGGAGCACCGCTACGGAATCTCCCACACTACGGTGCAGTTCGAACACGTCAGCTGCTCGATTTCGGAGAACGGCTGCGCCATCCCGGTGAGCGCTCACGAACACCACTCGCACGATCATTAGTCGCCACGATCAGCGGTCGCGGAGTTAGCGTACCGGGTTGCGCAGAATGCCCGCGTGCTCCAACTCCACCTCGACCATGTCGCCGGCAGTCATGCGGCGGGTATTTCCAGGCGTGCCGGTGTAGATGATGTCTCCCTGCAGCAGGGTCACCCATTCGCTGATCCAGCTGAGCACGGTTGGCAGGTCGAAGATCAGGTCGCTTGTGTATTGTTTCTGCACGGTTTCGCCGTTGATGCGCGTCTGCAGTAGCAGCTTTTCGTAATCGACGCCCGTAACGATCGCCGGCCCGAGCGGTGCAAACGTGTCGGAGCCCTTCGCGCGCCACCACTGCAAATCCTTCTTCTCGCCGTGCTGCCAGTTGCGGTCGCTGACATCGTTGCCGGCCGTGACACCGAAGATCGCGCCGGCGGCTTCTTCCTTCGACGCATGCCGCAGGTTCTTGCCCACTACTACCACCATCTCGCCTTCGGAGTGAACGTCCGTCGCGTCGCGCGGGATCTCGATCGGGTCCTCGGGATTCTGCAGCGCGGAGACCGGCTTGTAGAACATCTCGGGCGTGGGCGGTTCCGGCCGAGTTCCCAGATGGCTGCGGTAGTTGCGCCCCACCGCCAGGATCTTGCCCGGCTCGCAAGGGCAGAGCAACTTCACGGCAGAGAGCGGGAGCGTCACACCGGTAGGAGTGTGCGCATCGAAGAGGCCGCCCTGAATCTGGTGGACGGTGTCGCCTTCCAGGGTGCCGTAGGAGACGCCGGAAGCGGTGGAGTAGCGGATGTATTTGGTCACGTCCCCGCCATTGTAACGCGCGGTCAGCCGGACTCGATTACGTCCCGCTCGAGCTGTGTGGGCGCGCGGAAGGCAAGCTTCAACAGCGGCGGCGCAATCAGCGTGGTGGCTACCGAAAGAAAGACAATCGTGCCATACACGGAATTCGGCAGCACGCCCAGATTCAGGCCAATCTGCGCCACCACCATCCCCACCTCTCCCCGTGGCACCATCCCCACTCCCACGCGAATCGCGTCCGTGCGGCCCATGCCGAGCGCTCCCGCTCCACAGCCAATGAATTTCGAGAGCACCGCCGCCGCAAGCAGCACCAGAGCCAGTAGCAGCGTGCCCCCGCCGGCGAACGCACGCACATCAAAATGCAAGCCGATTCCTACCAGGAAGAAGGGCGTCAGCAACTCCGCCACCCCATCGGTGAGGTCGTGCAGGCGGGTCCCTGCGCTCTCAGAGAGAGCCATGCCAGCCAGGAATGCGCCGATGATCGCAGCGACGCCGGCGAATACGGCCAGCAGCGAGAGCGCGAAGAGCAGCGTCATGGCGAGCGCGAATTCCCCCTCCGCGATGCGCAGTGCGGCGTGCATGCGCGGCAGCACCTGGCGTGCCGCGCGCGTGCCGAAGCGCGCCACGAAGACCGTAAACCCCAGTGCGAGTGCCGCGGTGAGCGCCGTATCCAGATAGTTGACGCCGCCCTTCGCCATGCCGCTCACCAGGGCCAGCACGATCAGTCCCAGGACGTCATCCACGACCGCCGCGGCCAGAATCACGCGGCTCGCGCGCAGATCCAGGAGTCCGCGCGACGCCAGCACGTGTGCCGTAATGCCAACGCTCGTGGCCACCATGGCGGCTCCGGTGAAGATACTCTCGATGCGGGGTTGCCCCCAAAGCGTGCAAATCCCCCAACCCGCGAAGAAGGGGAGGATCACGCCAGCCGTGGCCACGACCAGTGCGGTGCCACCCACCTTCATCAACTCCGATGCCTTAACCTCGAGCCCGACGCGGAAGAGCAGGAACATCACGCCCAGGTCGGAGAGGATGCGCAGAGAGTCGCCCGGCGTCATCCAACCGAGCACCTGCGGACCGAGCAGCACTCCCGCGAGAATTTCCCCGACGATTGCAGGTTGGCCCAGACGTTCGAAGAGTTCCGCCAGCAGTTTCGCCGCCGCAAAGACCAGGAGCATCGAAAGTGGAATTTGCGCCGCCGCGGGCATGCCACCAGATTGGCACAAATGCGAAGGCTACGGCTTCAATGCACCAATCCGCACCGTGATCAGCGGTGCGGAGGTCGGCATCGGCACGCCCGCGCGATCTTCCACCGTGACTGTTACCGATTCCGCACTGGCGGCTAACGGTCCGCGCTCGAGGTGCATCGCGCTGCCATCGGGCGTGGATTGGAACATGCCCGCCGGCTTCGGCGACGCACCCTTCGCAATCACCCACATCTCGTAGGCTTTCCCCGAGGGTGCGGGTGGCAGATGATTGGCGATCAGCAGCACGCCCTGTGACGGGCTGGAAAAAATCCGCCCCTTCGCAGCATCCCGACTCTCGCCAAAACTGGTAACACCGGTATCCGTACCGTTGAGAACCAGGAACGCCTCATTGATGCGAGTGAGTTGGATATTCTGCTGGCCGTTCTCTCCCCGCAGTCGAACCAGTTCCTTGCCCAGATCGTATTCGCGTCCGCCGAAATAGATCGCGGCGAAGACGGCCAGCCCGAGAGCAACTGCCAGGAATGGCGCCCAGCCGAAGCGGCGCGGCGGCGCGCCGCCGCTCAAGCGAGCGAGCAGCACTTTCGCCCGCTGCATACCCTGCGTACACGTCTCGCAGCCGCGATCGAGGTGCGCGCGAATCTCGCCGCGCGCCGGTTCTTCGGCAACGCCGAGGGCGTGGAGTTCGTAGAAATCACGGAGTTCGTTGCAGTTCATACCGTCACCGCCGCGGGTACGGCCGGGAGTAGAGAGGGCATCATCATGAGGACCGATGCGCCCGCGTTTTAGGCGCGTCCAATTGTATTCACGGATCTCACGCGCGATCAAGATTTAATCGCCGCGTCAATTTTCGCGACATGAATCTCACCGCGTGCAACGCGAATCA
>CAIRBY010000175.1 GCA_903876865.1 uncultured Acidobacteriia bacterium | reverse complement strand
GCAGCTGATTATTGCCCGGAGCATGGTGAAGGGGGCGTCATGAAAGGTGTTTTCGCTGTAAAAGTCCGCAATGCGCACATCGTAGATAGGCGTTGACAGGCTGGTAAAGCAAGCATAGACTTTTTTTCGTGTATTTGAAGTGCGCGATGCGCACGAATGAAAAGCGGAAATTATCAAGGAGATGCACGTGGCAGACAATGACCTCAGAAGCTTCCTGGCGGCGATCGAAGCGTCCGGCGACCTGGTCAAGATTGACGACCAGATCGACTGGGATCAAGAATTGGCGGGTATCGGCCGACTCGGTTGCGAGCGTTTCGGACCGGCTTTCATGTTCAACAACATCAAGGATTACGAGGGTTGGCGCACCATCGCCAACCCGGTGGCGGGCTGGCGGCGCTACGCCGTGGGTTTGGGCTTGCCAGCGAATACGTCGATTCGCGAGCTCTACAAGGTGTACGCCGAGCGGGAGGTGAATCTGATTCCGCCGGTGATCGTCAAGGACGGGCCGTGCAAGGAAGTGGTGATTAAAGGCGAGAATGTAAACCTGTTTGATTTACCGACGCCGATGGTGCATGACGGTGACGGTGGCCGCTATCTGGGCACCTGGGATATCGTGATTTCCAAGGATGCTGACAGCGGCTGGGTGAACTGGGGCATGTATCGCTTCATGGTGCACAACGAGCGTCATCTCACCGGTTACCCGCGCCCAACGAGCCACCTCGGCAAGATGCTGTTGGAAGGCTACGTCCCCAAGAAGAAGCCGATGCCGATCGCGATCGCTATCGGTGCCGATATGCCCAGCCACCTGGCGGCAGCGGCCACTTTCCGTCTGGCAGGCGACGAAGCGCTGCTGGCCGGGGGTCTTGGCCAGCAGGCGGTGGAACTGATCAAGTGCGAGACGTCGGATCTATACGTACCGGCGACGTCGGAGGTGGTGATCGAAGCCGAGGTTTATTGGGATGCGGTCGCGCAGGAAGGTCCGTACGGCGAGTATCCGGGCTACCGCAGCGGGGAGATGGGCAACGCCATCGTTGCGAAGGTGACGGCGATCACGCATCGCAAGAATCCGATTCTGTCGTTGGACACGACGGGGTTCATGGATTCAAGCGCGGTGACCACCTCGATCTCTGGGGCGATCTCGATCCGGCGGCGGCTGGAGAAGCATGGTGTGCCGGTGGTCGAGTGTTATATCCCGCCGGAGAGCGGCGTGCATATGGCCATCGTCTCAGTGCGCAAAGGCGGCGCGGCG
Organism: uncultured Acidobacteriia bacterium; assembly: GCA_903876865.1. GTDB lineage: Bacteria > Acidobacteriota > Terriglobia > Bryobacterales > Bryobacteraceae > Solibacter. Next base: position 693 of record CAIRBY010000175.1, on the reverse strand, counting down.
ATAGCCAAGCAGGTTGTTGAGTTGCTTACCGCGCGCCGGGCGCTGATTTCCAAGATCATCGTGGTCGACGAGGACGTGGACGTGTTCAACATGGCGGCGGTGATCCACGCCTTCTCGACCAAGTGCCATCCGCAGCGGGGGACGCACATCCACACCTACGAAGGACGTGCCAACGCGCTGACGCCGGCCTACAGTCTGGAGGAGCGGGTGGCGCGGCGTGGCGCGTCGGTGGCGTTCGACTGCACCTGGCCGCCGGAATGGCCGCGGGAGGAGACACCGATCCGGGCGACGCTGGATTCCATGTACTCGCCAGAGGTTCAGCGCCGGGTGCTGTCGCGCTGGAACGACCTTGGACTTTAGACAGGAAGGGATAGAAAATGGCTCAAGAATATGAAAGCTTCGTGCGCGACCGTGCGCACGTTCTCTCGGGGCGCGAAGTGGTGCTGACGCTGCGCGACCTGAGTCCGGGGCGGAAGAAGTACAAGGGGATCAATGTCCGCGCAGTGGTGTCGCAGCCGGCGAAGGCGAACGAACCGCTGCTGTGGATCCGCTCGGTGGTGGGGGTGAAGGATCCCCAGCCGTGCAGCGTGCGCATCGTCGAGGAACTCCCTGAAGTGTTCGCGGCCGTGCCCTACAGCGACTTCTTCGACGCTATGAAAATGGCCGAGCGCAGCTGAATGCTCGAAACCATCG
>CAIRBY010000174.1 GCA_903876865.1 uncultured Acidobacteriia bacterium | reverse complement strand
ATCGCGGGCGCGATGCTCGTAACGAGCGTGCTTGGCTTCGGGCTGAACATTCTGGCCAGCTACCGCTATGTGAGAATCTCGGCGGCGATGCTGTTCGATATCCGCCTGGCGCTCTTCGGCCACCTCCAGACGCTTTCTCCGCGCTTCTATGCGCGCTACCGGTTGGGCGATCTGATGTCGCGCCTGAATAACGATGCCGGCGAAATTCAGCGAGTCTCGGCGGACGCCCTCTTGAGCGTGCTCAGTAACGCCGGCTTCCTGGTGGGCAGCGTGGCCATGATGCTGTGGCTCAACTGGAAATTATTTCTGATGGGCGTGGTGCTCATCCCGGGCTGTATCTATACGTTCGTGCGGTACCAGCGCATCCTCACCGCCCTGACCAAGCGCCTGCGCGAATGCAGCGCGGATCTGGGAAGTTTCTTCGTGGATTCGATCATGGGCATGCGCGTGGTGGTCTCGCTCAACGCAGGCGACCGCGAGAAGGAACGCTTCAAAGAGCGCAACGATGCGTTCGTACAGACCATGCTCGAAGTACAGATCGCCTCCTTCATGACCGGCGCGCTGCCGGGCACAATCCTGAGCGTGGCCACCGCCTCCGTGTTCCTGTACGGCGGTTGGATGATCATCCAGGGCACGATGACGATCGGCACGCTGGTGGCCTTCATGGCATACCACACCCGCCTGCTTTCGCCGGTGCAGAACCTGATGAGCCTGACTGCGAGCCTGGCCTCGGCACGAGTCTCGCTGGCGCGCATCTTCGAACTGTTCGATACGGAAGCGGAGGTGAGAGAAGCCCGCGACGCGGCGCCGCTGGGCGCGGTGCAGGGCACGATTCGCATGGAAGGAGTGAGCATCCGGCACGATCGCACAGCGGTGCTGGAAGCTGTCTCGCTAGAGATTCCGGCGGGAAGCTTCTGCGCCATCCTGGGGCCGAGCGGTGTGGGCAAATCTACTCTGGCGGACCTGATGGTGCGCTATCTGGACCCGGACCAGGGGCGCATTCTGCTGGACGGCAGAGACATCCGCGAAGTGCGCCTGCGGGACCTGCGCGAGCACATCATGCTGGTGGACCAGACGCCCTACCTGTTCCACGCCTCGATCGCGGAGAACATCGCGTACGCACGCGCCGGAGCGACGCAGCAGGAGATCGAAGCCGCGGGCAGCGCCGCTGGGTTGGACGAACTGATCGCGCGCCTGCCGCAGGGCTACGCGACCACTACAGGCGAACGCGGACTGGCACTCTCGGTGGGAGAACGGCAGCGGGTCGCGCTGGCGCGGGCCATGCTGCGCAAGCCGCGGATTCTGATCCTGGACGAACCCACCTCCGCACTGGACGGCGAGATGGAAAAGCAGATTGCCGGCAGCCTGCGCAGTTTCATGCAGGGCGGCACGTTGATCGTGATCACGCATCGTCCGGCGCTGGCGGAGATCGCGAGCGTGGTGATTACGGTGGGCGACGGCACTGCGCGAATCGCGGCGGGTCCTTATGACGCCATTGCCTGATCGAGGTGCTGTGCGCGTAGCGGTGATCGATAGCGGCGTGCACGCCGGCCATCCGCATATCGGCGCGATTGCGGGCGGGATTTCCATCGCCTCGGATGGCACGCTCGAAGCAGGCTACGCCGACCGGTTGGGGCACGGCACGGCGGTAATGGCGGCGATTCAGGAGAAGGCTCCGGCGGCGGAGTACTTCGCCGTGCGCGTGTTTCACGGCGCGCTGCGCACAAGCCCACTCGCACTGTACCGCGCGATTGAGTGGTGCGCGGCGCAAGGCATGGAACTGGTGAACCTCAGCCTGGGGACGAGCAACGCCAGCCATGCGGACGGGTTCCGAAAGGCGGTGGAGATCGCATTCGCAGCGGGGATCGTGTTGGTTTCACCGCTGGAGATAGAGGGGACGCCGTGTTTCCCGGGATGCCTGGAAGGAGTACTCGGCGTGAGTTTGGAAGCGCGGTGTCCGCGAGAGCGAGTGGGTGTGCGCACGGCCGCGGGAAGGGCGGGCTTCGTCGCTTCTGGCTACCCGCGCCCCGCGCCTGGGATTCCCGTGGAGCGCAACCTGCAGGGCATCAGCTTCGCGGCGGCGAACCTGAGCGGCATCGCAGCGCGCACATTGGCGGAGTTGCCTCAACGCTCACTGGATGCACTGCGGCGCAGACTGCTGGAGGACGCGATCCGCTTCGATGATGAACTCAGCCACTGAGCTCCGATGCTCAATGCTTCTGCGCGAGCAGCCAGGTGGCAATGGTGTTCAACGGCCCCGCGCTGAAGTTGCCGGGCTCGCGATACTCGGCGGGCGAGGCTCTGCCATCCCCGGTCAGAAACAGATGGTTTAACGCCGGGTACGAGTAAAAGGTGGTGTACGGGCGTGCGCCCAGCGCGGCTTTCCAGAGCAGAAAATCTTTCATCGGCACCTGAAAATCGCGCTCGCCCTGCAGGAACAGCAACGGCAGCGGCAGGCGGCGGAGGACGGCCAGTGGATCGTAGCTTCTGAGGTCCAACAGGTACGCGCGCGGCAGGCCCATGACGACGGGAGGGCCGGACCGGGACGGGTCGAGCGCCTTCACCTTCGCCACTTCGGCGCGCAGAGAGGCGAGCCGCCTTATGGCTTCGGGCGCAGCCGCGCTATCCAACCCGGCAACGTATTCGTTCTGCTCCAGAGCGACGTCTTCAATGCGGCGGGCATTGGCGGCGAGGAAGATCAGGCCCGCAACTTTGCCGTCCTGAGCGGCGATGCGCGGGGCGAGATAACCGCCGAGGCTGTGTCCGAGAACGAAGATGCGTTTGGCGTCGATCTCCGGCCGCTGCCGCAGCAGGGCGAGGGCGCGCCCGGCATCCTCGAGGGTCTCCTGCTGCACGGTGTACTCGGTGTCGCTCATCTTCGCGCCGTAGGTCTTAGTTCGCTTGTCATAGCGCAGCACGGCGATGCCGCGGCTGGCGAGGCCCTCGGCGAGATCGGCGAAGATCTTGTTCGAGTAGATGCTCTCATCGCGATCGTTGGGGCCGGGTCCGTGGACCAGCACGATGGCGGGGAAGGGCGGCTTCGAATGCGGGATGGTGAGCGTGCCGCCCAGTTTCCACTCATCCGCGCCGAGCGTCACTTCGCGCTCGTGAAACCACTCGGGATGGCTGTAGGCGGGGCGCCTCCAGAGCGGGGGCAGCGGCGCATTTCCCGGCCGGAAGAAGAGCGCCGCCAACTGACCAGACTCATTCAGGGTGAACTGCACGCTGACCTTGACCTTGGCGAATTGCACGGGGAAACTGACGAGCGTGTTCCGGCCGTCCCTCGCGATCACGGGTTCGGAGATCGCGCCCGGCGCACCGAAACTCCGGATCTCCGCCCCGGCGCGGTCGCGCAGAAACGCGGGCGTGAGCGTGTCTTTCGCGGAAGGCGCGAGCAACGGGCCGAACTCGGCATACCGCTCCGCAAGCAGCAGGTCCAGCGCCTTGCGGCCGGTTTGGGCCGGTGACTGAGCGGTGGCCTGCACTGCCAGCAGGCAGACCAGTGGAAGCGCGTTGAGTAACGCGCGGATCAGGGAAGGACCACCATGCTCCCGGTCATATCGTGGCCGAGATCCCAGGTGGCTTCCAGTCTGAAGGTGACGGCGTCATAGACTTCGATCTCGAAACCCGCGCCGTAAATGTAGAGCTTTCTGCCATCCGCGGAGATTCCGAAGCTGTAACGCGCACGGCAGGGAAACTCGGCGGTACCGGTGATCTTGCTGGTGGAAAGATCCATTGCCCAGAACTCGCAGCGCTTGTTGCCGCCGGTGCCGCTGGTGCTCACGGTGTAGCCGAACTTCTTGTCGGGTGTGATGCGCAGGCCAGCCATGGTCAAGGGCGCCGGACCGATTGGCGTGAAATCGAACTTGCGCGTGTTGAGATCGAAGCGCCCGAGGCCGAAGACGCGATTGTGAATGATCGGGTCCGAGTAGTTGAATATGGAAACGCGCTGCCCTGGTTGGCTGATGGTATCGAGTTGACCGCCGAGCCCGAGGTTCTCCATCGCGGGCGCTTCCGGCTGTGCCAGTTGGATCCGTTCCACCACGCTGAAATCCGAGGCGTTCATCACCGTAACCGAAGAGCCGAACTGGTAAAGATACTTGCCATCGGGAGAGACTTCGAAGGGGCCTCCGCCGCGTCCGCCGCCTCCTCCACCACCGGCGCCGAATTCACCGCCGCCGGGCGTGTCGTTGGAAGGTTGGTCCACGGTCTTGGAAATCTTCTGCGCCGCTACGTCGATGATCGTGTACTTGGGCTTGCCCAACTCGTAGCGGTCGATCTGTTTGGTGATCTGCGTGGTGGTGGTGTAGAGCAGTTTGCCTTCGGGGTCGGGCGCGGCGCCCTGCATGCGGTACTGGTGGGTGGCATCGTTCAGCACAAAGTGGCTGGTCACTTTGTGCGTGGCCACATCGATCACTTCCACCCCGTTGTGATCGTTCGTCATGACGAAGAGGGACTTCTTGTCCTGCGAGAGGCGCACGCCGAGGGGCAGTCCGGTCTCCAGCTTGATCTTGTCGATGACCTTGCCCTGAGCCTCGTCAATCACCAGTACCCAATTCGGGTAGGCACCGCAAAACAGCGTTCCCGCACTCGCGGAGGCGCAGGTCAGACCCAACAGCGCAATCAGATGTCTCATAGTCTTCCTTGTCTGGAGCGGGAGCGCGATTCTATGGGAACACCAGGTCCAGGTTGCGCCAGTCCTTGGTGGCCGAGGCGCACTTGCTGGCCCAATCCGGGTAATTGTTCAGGTGATCCGGAACCTGGGCCGGCCAGAAGCAGGTCACATAGCAATCGTAGATATCGCGTTCCACGGGCTGGCACAACCCGGCGGTGCCGCCGGCCGAATCCACTTCCCAACCGGGCGAGAACGCGAGCGCGCAGCCCATGGGAACGTGCGGGCGCGGTTGCGGTCCCTGATTCTGCAGAGCCACCACATCCTCAGCCTGGGCATCGACCATTTCTTCGATGCGCCGGGCCTTTTTATTGATCGCCTTCAGGTGCTTCAATTGAGTGCCTTCCTTTCCGCGAACTGTACCAAAAAGCCGGGGTTCTTTGCACTGATGGCCCCGAAAATCCGTAAACAGGTGTCGGTCCACTCCCGAATCCAATCGCAGTAGTGCAGGTTGGGATGGCCGGTGTCACCGTATCTGACATATGCCTCGTGATGGCAGCCACCGGCGCATACCGGGCGCGCCCAACAGGTGTGGCAATCGTACTTGGTGTCGATGTGGCCGCGCGCCAGAAACTCGCTCTGCTTCTCCCTGTCCATGCCGGTGGCGATGTTGCCGAGGGAGTGCGTATCCGAATCGACGAAGCGGTGGCAGGGCGCGATATCGCCGGAGGGGCCGACGCCCACCAGTCCCAGCGCGGCGCCGCAGGGGTGGGATTTGTTCACGCCCTGATACAACTCCGCGATGGTGTCGCTGACGTTGGAGAAACCGTGCATCTCGCCGCGCAAGGCGTACTCGAGATACTCCTCCGCCAGAATGTGAAACTGCTCCAGCACACCATCCATGCCGCGCTCGTTGATGGAATAGAGGCGGTCCGGAGAGGTGGTGACTGGCGCAAAGCCGACCTCGTGGAAGCCGAGGTCGTCTTTCAAGTGGCGGTAGATGCGCACCACATCCGTCACGCCGTTGGTGAGCGTCACGCGCGCGGTGATGGGGCGGGTGCGGTGATTCTGAATCAGCGCCTTCACGCGCGGTGCGATGATGTCGTAGCTGCCCTTGCCATTGGCGAAGACGCGCAGCTGATCGTGCAACTCCGGCGGACCGTCCATGCTGACGGTGACGCCGATGCGGTTCTTCGAGAGGAATTCGATGATCGCCGGAGTCAGCAGCGTGGCGTTGGTCGTCATGCTGAAATCGATGGTGCGGCCCTGTGCGGCAGCGCGCTCGCCGGCATATGTGACCACCTCCTGCAACAGCGGGAAGTTCATCAGCGTCTCACCGCCAAAGAAGGTAATGTGCACGGCCTTGCGT
>CAIRBY010000173.1 GCA_903876865.1 uncultured Acidobacteriia bacterium | reverse complement strand
GCCGAATGACAATCGGGACAGCATTGGCCAACCTGCACCGCCAAAAACCGCAAACTGTACTCCAGCAACCAATGTAATCAACCCGCCCATCTGGAGGTCTGAGCTAATTTGGACAGCTGTGGCCGGGAGGCCTGTCCTACTTGATCTCTACGTGTTTGATTTTGAGGCGGCGCCAGGTGTAGGTGATGTGGAGGGCGCCGTCTTCGGCCTGGATCATGGCGGGGTAGGAGTACTCGCCGGGATCGGTTTCGAGCGTCTTCCACGGGGTCCAGCGATCGCCATCGTCACTCACGGCGAGGTTGAGGGGCGTGCGGCCGCGCGGGGTGTGATTGTAGACCATGGCGTAGCGCCCGTCCTTCATGTGCAGCGTGTCGATCCCGGAATTGGGATTGGGCAGATCGGTGAGGCGCGCGGGGCTCCAGGTCACGCCCTCATCGAGGGAATCCGAAACGCAGATGCGCGCCGCTTCATCGGACCGCGCGTAGAAGCGCAGGTGTTTGCCGGTGACCTGCACCACGCTGGGCTGGATGATGCCGCCGGCGGGAGGCACGATGGGGCCGGAGCGCGACCACGTCTTGCCGAAATCGAGGCTGCGCTCAACCCACGCGGCCCAGGAGTGGTAACTCTCCACCGAGGTGCCGCTGACGATCACGCCATTGGGCAGCACCAGCGGCTTGGCGCGGATGGGGCCGGAGAGGCCGGCGGGCAGGTGCTCGGGCTTGGACCAGGTGCGGCCCTCATCGCGGCTGAACATGCGGCCCGCGGTCCACTGCTGGGGCGAGGGGCCGAACTTGTAGTACATCCACAGGAGGCCATCGCCAGAGTGGAAGAGGACGGGGTTCCAGGTGGGGGTGCGGGGTTCGCGCACCAGTTCCACGGGCGGCAGCCACTTGCCGGCCTGACGGCGCGCGGCCCAGATGGCGACATCGGGATTGCCCTCATCGGTGCCGCCAAACCAGGCGGCCATGAGGTCGCCGGCGGGCAGCGCGACGATGGTGGAGGCGTGCGCGGAGCGCGTGGGCATGGGGTCCGCGACGAACTCGCCGGTTTGCGCGGAGAGAGTCTGCGGGGAGAGGGCGTGGGCAAGAATCGCGAAGGCGGCGAGCGCCAGAATCGGAGTGAGCTTCACCCTGCTATTGAAGCGCGAATCACCGCTTGGGCGCTACGGGCGGCAGCGAACCTTTGACGGCGGCTTCGAAGGAGATGTGGTTCTCTTCGAGAATGGTGCCCATGGCGCGCTGCAAGGCGGCCTTGGCCTTGCCATACGAACTGCGCGCGGCGACCTCGGTAGAGCGCGCCTGGGCGAGCAGGCTCTCATACTGAATCACGAAGAAGCTGGTGGAACTGCCGACCTCGAACTTGGCCTGTTCGGCGGAGAGCGACTCTTCCTGGAGGCGGCGCGCCTCGGAGGCGGCTTCGTAGCTGGCGCGGGCGCGGCGCATCGCAATCAGCGCGTCTTCCACTTCCAGCCGCGCCTGATTCTGCAACTGGCGCAGGCGGATCTCGGCCTGTTTGACCTGGATTTCGTCGCGGGCCAGATCGGCTTCGGCGATGCGGTTGTGGATCGGCAGGGTCATCTGCACGCCCACGCCGTAGGTGGGGTAGTTGCGGGAGAGGATCTGCTCCAGCACCGAGCCATAGCCGCCGGCGAGCGCCGGAGCGCCGAGCGTGTTGAAGGGATTCGATTGTCCGGCGAGGCCGCTGTTCTGCATGATGCCGACCAGGTCCAACTGGGGCTTGGTGAGGCTGCGAGCGCCCTGGAGGCCGATGCGGGAATTGTCGATCTGCAAGCGCGCCTGCCCCAGATCGGGACGGTGGGAGAGCGCCTCGGCGGTGAGTTCCTGCATGGGCCGGATGTCGTCGGTCGCCGGGATCGTCAGAGTGTCGGTGGGGATGATGCGGGCATTGGCGACTTCGGGATCTTCGTTGCCGCGGCGCGTGATCACGTTCTTGAAAATGGCTTCCTGCTCTTCGCGGAGTCCGCGGGCATTGATCAGATCCTGGCGCGTGGAAAAGACCTGCGCATTGGCGCGCGTCATTTCCACCTGCGCGAGCGTACCTTCTTCCACCTGCGCCTTCACGTCGCTCAGCAGCTTTTCGGCGAGGGAGACGGTCTCTTGCTTCACCTTCTCGTCTTCGGTGAGCGCGACCAGATCCGTGTAGAGGCGGATGACGCCATAGACGGTTACGATCAACTGCTGCTGGAAGAGGAGGCTGGTGATCTTCTGCTCGTTGCCGGCGATGCGGATGAAGCGGCGGTTGAGATTGGCGCCGAAGCCGCGCATGAGGGGCTGGGTAGCGGTGACGCCGAGCGCGGAGGAAGTGTAGGGATTGAAGCCGCTGGTGAGCGAGTTGATGGAGGTGTGGGCGTTGTTGAAATTCAGATTGACCTGGGCGCCGGAAGCGAAGCCCTGTTGCAGGCCGGCATTGAAGAGCGTGGTGCCGGTGACGAGCGTGGCGGACCCGGTGGTGTTGGTGCTGATCTCGGGCGTGGTCTGGTGGGTGAAGTTCAACTGGCCCGTGATCGCGGGGTCATAGACGGGGACCGCGCTGCCATTGGTCTGGGCGATGCTGCCCTGAATCGATTCGTTGACCTGCGGTTCGCCCAGCGCGTTGAGCCCGAGAGCGTTGGTAGTGACGGAACTGCCGGCGGTGGCGCGCCCCGCGGCGGCGGCATTGGTGGGCAGGCTGCTGATAGGCCCGCCAGTGCCCACAGGCACTTCAGCGAGCGTGAAGTTCAAACCGCGCAGCGTGCCGCCGCCCTGGGCGCGCAACAACTCCGCATTGGCCACGGGCAGCAGGTAGCGCTGCAGTTCGATATCGAGGTTGTTCTCAATCGCGAGCGAGAGCGCGTCCGCGAGCGAGAGGTAGAGATTCCCGGCGCGCATGAGTTCATGCACGCGGGCGGAATTCTCGGTGCGTGCCGATGCGGTGGTGGGCGGCATGCCGGTCTGGCCAAACACGAGGCCGGTGGACAGGAGTAGCGCCAGGGAGGCGCGAACGGGCTTGTAGAACATTTCGAGTCCTAGGACTTCTTCCCGGGCGCAGCCTTGCCGGGCGCGGCCTTTTCCTGCGCGGGCGGGCCGGGTTGCGCGGGCTTTTCCGGAGATGCCACGGCCTTGACGCGGACGCCTTCGCGAATGATGTCGCTCGGGTTGACGGCGATCTGCTGGCCCTGTTCCAAGCCGGAGAGCACTTCGAGACGGTCGCCGAAATCGCGGCCCAGTTGAATGCGTTGGAAGTGCACGGTGCCGTCTTCGGAGACCACGGCCACTTGCGGACCATCGGTGCGGATGACCAGGGTATCGCCCGCGATCAGCAGCGGCGGGTTCTTGCGCGGAACGCTGAGGTCCACCTGCGCATACATGCCCGGCATCAATAGTCCACCGGGATTCGGCACCTGCACTTCCGTGAGAAGCGTGCGGGTGGTGGGGTCGAGCGAATTGGAGGTGCGGGTGACGGCGCCTTCGAACTTGCGGCCGGGCAGTTCGGCGATCGAGATCGCAGCGCGCTGACCCACCTTCACGTTTTCGGCATCGGCCTGAGGCAGGTTGACATAGGTGCGCAGCGAGCCGGTCTGGGCCAGGCGAAACAGGAGCGTGGTGCCTTCGCCGACGAGCGCGCCGGTATCCACATTGCGAACGGTGATCACGCCTTCGAAGGGCGCGCGCACGATCTGGTAGGTCTTGAGTTGATTGAGGCGGGCGAGATTGGCTTCGACGGCGGCCACACCGCCGCGCATGGACTCCACGGATTGCACGAGGGCGTTCACGTTGGCCTGCTGCGCGGCATACTGCGCCTGGGCGGTATCGTTATCCTGTTTGGAGATGACGCCGCGGGCGAGCAGGTTGGCCATGCGGCCGGCCGTCACACGGGCCAGATTTTCATTGGCGCGGCCCTGCTGCACGGCGGCTTCGGATTGCTGCACGTTGCTCTTGGCCTGGGCGATAGCGGCCGCGGCCTGGGTGATCTGTTGATCCAATTCGGGGGCTTCGATTTCCGCCACGATCTGGCCGGCCTTGACGCGGTCGCCAATATCCACATAGCGTTTGCGGATGTAGCCGGTGGCGCGCGCCAGGATGGGCGCCTCGGCCACCGCCTGAATGTTGCCCGGCAGCACCAGCTGGCTCATGCCGGAGGCGACGGTGACCTTGCTGACATTGACGGTCGGCAGGGTCTGGGACGTCTCTTTGGATTCGGCGGCCAGCACTTCCTCACGCTTTTGGCGCGGCAGGTAGCCCAGGAAAAAACCGGCGACAATCAGCACGACCAACAGCAGGGCAATGCTGACCAGTGTGCCGGCGGAGGGTCCGCGGTGAGGCGCCGCCCCGCCCGCGTGGAGTTTCTTCTGCTCTTCCAACTGCCGTTTCAGACCTTCGATTTCCGATCGTAAGCGGTCTTCTGTTGCGTTGATCTCGTTCATGACAGGTCCTCACGCAGCATCATTTCGTCACGCAAATACTCATGCTCTTCTTCCACGATTCTGCGCTCGAAATCGATCGGTGGATCCTTGCGCAGCAAGCTATATACCAATGGGACCACAAACAAAGTGGTCACGGTGGCCAGCAGCAGGCCGCCGATTACGGCGCGGCCGAGGGGCGCGTTCTGTTCCCCGCCCTCGCCCATGCCGAGCGCCATCGGCAGCATGCCGATGATCATGGCGCTGGCGGTCATGACGACGGGACGGATGCGGGTGTGGCCGGCGGAGAGGGCGGCGGCGCGAGCGTCCATGCCTTCCACGCGCTGATCGTTAGCGAACACCACCATCAGAATGCTGTTGGCGGTGGCCACGCCGATGCACATGATGGATCCCATCAGCGAAGGCACGCTGAAGGTGGTCTGGGTGATGAAGAGCATCCAGACGATTCCGGCCATGGCGCCCGGCAGGGCCATGAGGATGATGAAGGGGTCCAGCCAGCTTTGAAAATTCACGGCCATGAGCAGGTAGACCAGCACGACGGCGAAGATCATGCCGAGGCCGAGGCGGAGGAAGGAACTCTCCATGGTGCGAACCTGTCCGCGCAGTTCCACGGTGGTGCCGCGGGGGAGTTTCGGAGTGATCTCCTCGATGATCTTTTCCACGCCGTTGCCAACGCCGCCCAAATCACGGCGGTCCACATTGGCATAGACATCGATCACGGGAGTCACGTTGTAGTGATTGACAATTTCCGGCACGGCGCTGCGCCCCACGCTCACCATATTGGCAAGCAACTGCGGCCCGTTCGTGGCAGCACCGGGATTTCCGAAGGCTGCCGTGGTCTGACTGGGGCCCGCGCCGATACTGGCGTTGGTCTGGTTGGCGGAACCGGCGATGGACGTCTGGGTGTTGGAGTTTACTCCGACGAAGGGCGCGCTGACCGGTGTGTGGAGCAGGGCCTCCATGGAGTTCATGCGGTATTGCGGAGTCTGCACGGCGACGTTGTAGCTGACGCCGGTGCGCCAGTCCAGGAACTGGGTGGGCGCGATCTGCCCGCTCGAACTGAGGGAGATCAACAGGCTGGTGGCCACGTCGCGCTGGGTCAGGCCAACCTGCCCGGCCTTGCTGCGGTTCACGTTGATATCGATCTGGGGATAATCCACTACCTGATGGATGTGCACATCCGCCGCGCCGGGGATCTTCGTGACCTTCGCGGCAATCTGGCGTGCGATTTCGTAATTCGAATCGGCATTGCGTCCCAGCACCTGTACATCGATGGGCGCGGGCAGGCCGAAGTTCAGGATCTGATTGGTGATATTGGCGGCTTCAAAGAAGAACACCATATCCGGGAACTTCGCGTGCAGGCGTTTGCGCAGGCGGTCGGTGTAATCGGCGGTGGAGCCGTGATTCTCCGGCTTGAGGGAGAGGAGAATATCGCCATCGCTGACGCCCAGGGTCGGGCTGTCGCCGAAGGCGAGGTTGAAACCGCCGTTGGGGATGCCGATGTTATCGATGATGGTATCGATCTCATTGGGCGGCACCACCTGACGGATTTCGTTTTCGATATCGGCGAAGATCTGCTCCGTGGTTTCGATGCGGGTACCGGAGGGAGCGCGGGCGTGGAGGCGCATGGCGCCGGAATCCACGGTGGGGAAGAAATCGCGGCCGATCATGGGCGCGAGCGAAAGCGAACCGGCTACAAACACGGCGAAGGCGATCAAGACGGGCGGGCGATGATCCAGGCACCAGTGGAGCAGCGATGTATAGGAGGCGCGCATGGCCTCGAAGCGGCGGTTAAAGATGTGGTGCAAAAACCAGATCAGGCCGGTGCCGCCCTCGGCATGCTCGCCGCGCACGTAGAGCTTCACTTCCGAGCGGAGCATGTAGTGCACCATGGTCGGAATCAGCGTGCGGGAAAGGAAATACGAGGCCATCATGGCGAAGACCACGGCCATGGCTAAGGGAGTGAAGAGATATTTGGCCGCGCCGGTGAGCAGCAGGACCGGCACGAAGACGATACAGATGGCGAGGGTAGAGACGAAGGCGGGCGCCGCGATCTGCTGCGCGCCATCGAGGACGGCCCGCACCAGCGGCTTGCGCATCGCCATGTTGCGATGGGTATTCTCGATTTCCACGGTGGCATCGTCCACCAGGATGCCGACGGCGAGCGCGAGGCCGCCGAGCGTCATCACGTTGGTGGTCTGGCCGCAGAGGCTGAGGATCATCAGCGAAGTCAGAATCGAGAGCGGAATGGAGATGCAGACGATGATGGTGCTGCGCCAGCTTCCGAGGAAGAGGAGGATCATCAGGCCGGTGAGGACGGCGGCTGTGATGCCTTCGCGGACCACGCCGTTGATCGCGGCGCGCACGAAGAGGGATTGATCGAAGAGTTGCCGGACCTTGAGCGCTTCCGGCAGTCCGGCGAGAATCTTGGGCAACGCGGCTTTGACGTTGTTGACGACTTCGAGGGTGGAGGCCTTACCGCTGCGGAGGACGGTGAGGAGCGCGCCGCGGCTGCCGTTGGTGCGCACGAGGCTGGTCTGCACGCTATAGCCATCGCGAACCTGGGCTACGTCTTTGAGGTAGACGGTGGCGCCGTTGACCACGCGCAGCGGCATGTCGTTGAGTTCGGAGAGGACGCGCGGGCTGCTGTTCAACTTGACCTGGTAATCGCGGTCGCCGATCTTGGCCGTGCCCGCCGGGAAGATCAGGTTCTGGTTGCCGAGGGCGGAGGAGACGTCGCTTGCCGAGAGTCCCTTGGCAATCATCTGCGCGGGGTCGAGATCGACCATCACCTGGCGGAAGCGTCCGCCATAGGGGAGCGGAACGGCGGCACCCTGGATCGTGGCCAACTGGGTGCGGATGTAGTTCTGCCCCATGTCGAAGAGTTCCTGCTCACTCATGGTGTCGCTATACAAGCCGAGTTGAATGATGGGCACGCTCGAGGCATCGTACTTGATGACGGAGGGCGGGGTGGTGCCGGGCGGGAAGGTGCGCAGCAGGGTCTGCGAAATCGCGGTGATCTGGGCCAGCGCCAGTTCCACTTTGGCGGTGGGCTGGAAGTAGACGCGGGTGACGGAAACGCCGTTGTAGGACTGGGATTCGATGTGCTCGATATCGTTGACGGTGGTGGTCATTGAGCGCTCGAAAATCGTCACCATGCGCTTTTCCATCTCCTGCGGAGACAGACCGCCGTAGTTCCAGACGATGCTGACTACGGGGATATCGATATAGGGGAAAATATCGACGGGCATGGTCACGATGGCGGCACCGCCGAGGATCGCGATGAGCACCGCAACTACAACGAAAGTATAGGGCCTACGTAGAGCTAATCGGACGATCCACATGATTCAGGTATAGAGGTAGGGGTGACACCTCATGATACCGGAAAGCTATGGTGATTGTGATGACGCCGAGGGGGGAGGGCCGCATAGCTCTTTAGAGCCATAAAAACCCGGTGACAGACGGAACGTTCCCCGGTTTTCCGAGGGAAATCACCCTACTGCGGGCAGCCAGTCTGCCAATTCCGGCACCGCCGTGGGGGCGCGCTTCGGGCGGCCGCCCTTGCGGGGAAGCAGCGGACGTTCCAACGCCTGTTCGAGGCCGGCAATGAAGTCCGGCGAGCCGAGGGGGCGCCCCCGGAACGTGGATCGCCGGAGTGCCTCGGCCTCCCGTTCGCCGGCGGTGGCGGCCAGAAACTCGCACCATTCGGGGGAGGTCCAACGGGCCTGAAAGTCGTCGAGTTCGACGAAGCCGTCGGAACCGGCGCCGGCGTGGAGGCGGGCGGTCGACCAGGCGAAGTCCAGAGGGTCGCGGACGATCCCGGCGCGCACGGGATTGCGCTCCGCATATCGGAGGGCGGTCCAGAGGTGGGCCTCATCCATGGGGCAGGAGTAGTAGCGGCCCTGCCAGACGTGTCCGGATCGGGCCTGGCGCGCGTTCAGGTAGGCGGCGTAGCGTCCGTGGGCGCCGCGAAGGGCCGTGCGGAGGGCGTCCTCGCGGTGCGGGATCGCGATCAGGTGGACGTGATTCGGCATCAGGCAATAGCCGAGGATGCCCAGTTTCGCCTGGCGCGCGTGGTGGCGCAGCAGGCTCAGGTAGACCAGACGGTCGCTATCGGTCTCGAACACTTCGCGGCGGGCATTGCCGCGCTGCGTAACGTGATGAGCCGTCTCCAGAACTTCCACTCTCGGTAAGCGTGCCACATCAGATAGTGGCGGGCGGGGCAAAGACTCTCAAGAATCCGGGGAACGTTCCGTCTGTCACCGGGTTTAAAACCGGGGAACGTTCCGTCTGTCACCGGGTTTTTAGAGGTGGATGATGCCGCGCTGGATGGCGGCGGTGGCGGCCTGGGTGCGGTCCTGGACGCCGAGTTTGCTCAGGATGTTCTTCACGTGGTTCTTGACCGTGTGCTCGGCAATGCTCAGCGTGAAGGCGATCTGCTTGTTGGCCAGGCCGCGGACGATCAGTTGCAGCACCTGCACTTCGCGCGCGCTCAGGTCCGGACGGGGCAATTGCGCCGCCAGGGACGCCGCCACCGCGGCCGGCAGGTAGGTCTGGCCCGCGTGGACGGCGCGAATCGCTTTCAGCAGTTCGTCGTGCAGGACGTCCTTGGTCAGATAGGCTTGCACGCCCGCGGCCAGGGCGCGGCGGATGTCCTCGTCGCCGCCATAGGTCGTGAGCGCGATCATGTGCGCGCCGGGGCTCTCGGCGCGGATTGCGATGGCCGCTTCCACGCCGCCCATGCCCGGCATGCGCAGATCGAGCAGCGTGACATCCGGCTGATGCAGGCGATGCAACTCCACCGCCTGCTGCCCGTTCGCCGCCTCGGCGACTACGATCATATCGGCCTGCATGTTGACGATCGTCGTCACGCCCACCCGCGCCACCAGATGATCTTCGGCAACCAGAATTCGGATCTTTTCACTCATGTAATGGCACCGTCACTTCCACTTCCGTTCCCGCACCCTGATGACTTGCTAGACGCAGCTTACCGCCCAGGCGTTCCGCGCGTTCGCGCATTCCGATCACCCCGAAGTGGCCGGCGCTGGAGGAAAACACGTCGCCCGGCTCGAAGCCGCGCCCGTTATCCGTGATGCGCAGGGAGAGTTGGCCCTCCGAAAAGTGCAGCTTCACCTGGATCACTCTGGCGGCGGCGTGTTTCACGGCGTTGGTCACGGCCTCCTGCGCGATGCGGAGCAGGTGCTGCTCGAACTCCTCGGGCAGGCCGGTCACCGGGCCGTCCACGTCCACTTCGGTTTCGATGCCGGAGCCGGCCGTCCACAGGCGGATTCCGGATTGGATCGCGGCCGCCAGGTCCTGCCCCTCCAGCGCCGAGGCGCGCAGATCCATCACGCTGCGGCGCGCCTCGGTGAGGCTGTGCCGCGCCATGCGCCGCGCCATTTCCAGGTAGGGCCGCGCCGGAGTGGCGTCTTCGGGCATACACATCGCCACCGCATCCAGTTGGGAGGAGATGCCGACGAAGCCCTGCGCCAGCGTGTCGTGAATCTCTCTCGCCAGGCGCGCGCGTTCGTCCAGCACCAGCGCGAAGCGTCCGCGGATCTGACGCAGCCGCAACTGGTAGATGGCCCAAGCCGCGGCCAGCACCACGGCGGCGAACAAGAGGCGGAACCACGTGGTCTCCCAGAACTGGGGCAGGACTTCAAAATCGTAGAATTGCTGGCTGGTAGGCCCGCCCGGCACGCCGGCGCGCACGGTGAAGCGGTAGCGGCCATGGCGTAGGCTGTTGTAATTGATCACGCGGCGCCCGCCGGCCGCCACCCACTCCGTATCCAGCCCCGTCAGCTTATAGAAATACTGCAGCCGTTCGGGAGCGCTCAACAGAATCCCGGTATAGCGGATCTGAAGCCGATCATTGCCCGGACCCAAGCGCGCCTTGCCGCTCAATTCCACGGGTTCGCCATTGACCGTCATCTGAACCACGTGGACTGCCGGGGCCAGCGCGGCCTGTTTGCGCGCATCCGGATCGAGCACGGCAAGTCCGCGGCTGGTGGTGAACCAGAGGCGCCCGTCGCTGGTGCGGATGCCTCCGCCCGCGGTGGGGTAGGAGGGAACGCACTGGGCGCTCCGCAACCCGTCTTCCACGCCGTAATTTTGCGGCTCCAGACGCGCCCGGCGGTGTTGACTGAATTCGAGCAACTGGCTCTTGGCGATGCGGCAGATGCCGCGCGTGGTACTGAGCCAGAGGGACACACCATCGTCGAAGACTTTGCCGATGTTGTCGCTCAGCAGGCCGTCGGCAGCGGTGAAATGCAGCAGCTTGCCGTCGCGGAACGCATTGAGTCCGCCTCCGAAGGTGGCAATCCACAGGGTGCCGGAGGCATCTTCGGAGAGCGAGCGGATCTGGTCGCTGGAAAGCCCGTTGGCCATGGTGTACTGGCGCGCTTCCCCGCCCTTGATGCGCCACAGGCCTTTGCCGTAACTGCCGGCCCAGATGGCGCCATCGGCGCCCTCGCAGAGCGTCACCATAAAATCCGCCAGCAGCGGCCCACCGGGCACCACGTTCTGGAACTTCCCGTCGCGCAGTTTGCTCAGGCCGGCCGGTGTGGCCAGCCAGAAGGTGCCCTGGGAATCTTCGAGAGCGTCGAAGATGCCGCGCCGCGCCAGCGGATCGGGGGGCGTATACGTGGTGAATCTGCCGCCGCGCATGCGCGTCAACCCGGCGCGGGTGGTGATCAGCAGGTCGCCGTTGGCGGCTTCCCGGATCTGGAAGATTTCGCTATCGGGCAGGCCGTCTCCGGTGGAATAGCGGCGCACCACGGTGCCGTCGAACTGCATCAATCCGGCATCGTTGAAGCCCACCCAGACGCGGCGGCTCTGGTCTTCGAAGACCACGTTGGGCTCGTCGGAGGGCAGCCCCTCGCTCTTGCCGTACACCATGAAGACATCGTTGCGCCAGCGGTTCAGGCCGCCGTTGGCGCCAATCCACAGGTTGCCTTCGCGATCCTCGAGGAGGCAGCGGACCAGATCGTGATCCTCGGGATTGTCGCGATGCGAGGTGACGAAGCGAGAGCCTTCCAGGCGCGCCATGCCGCGGTTGGTGCCGACCCAGATATTGCCGTCGCGGTCTTTCCAGAGGGCGCGCACGGTGGTATCCGGCAAGCCGTCCTTCACGCCGTAGTTCTGAATCCGGCCGTCGGGAAAGCGGCGGATCACGCCCATATTCCCACCTACCCACAGGTTGTCGGCGGCATCCACAAGTAGCGAGTTGATCGCCATTCCGCCGAGCGCTTCCGGTTCCAGCACGGTGACGAAGGCGTTGCCCGAGCGCCTGGCGACACGCCGGAAACCGCCCACCCAGAGATTGTGGGACCGGTCTTCGCAGATGGCGCGGACGGCGGACACAGGAAGGTCCTTTTCCGGCACGAACGTGGTGAAGCGGCCGTCCTGATAGCGGGAGAGGTTGACGCCGGCCACTACCCACAGGACGCCGTCGGCATCCTCGAGCAGGGCGGTGATCGAATCGTCGGGCAAGCCTTCCTTCACCGTCAGGCTGCGGAAGCGTCCCTCGCGGTATTGGGTGAGTCCATTGGGAGTGCCGATCCATAGCGACCCATCTTTAGAGGCAGCGAGGGCAGTGATGGAATTGTCGGGCAGGTCGCCGTTGCTCTTATTGAAGACGGCGAAATCGTAGCCATCGAAGCGGGCGAGGCCTTCATCGGTGCCCAGCCAGAGATAGCCGTCGCGGGTTTGGGCGATGGCGCGGATCGTATCCTGCGGCAGGCCGCGTTCCTGGGTCCAGATGGTCCGGGAGTATTGGGTGAGGCTCTTGCGCGGATCGAGCGCCCGGGCGCCGGGGGGCAGCAGTGCGGCGAGCAGACATACGGCTGCAAAGCGCTTCGTCAGAGAATCACCTCGCCTAACAGTATAGGACTCAGGCGGGCGGAGGGGCGTAGGCAAAAGGAGGGGGGTGCACGGAAAAAGGGGGTGGCTGAGGGCGGCAATTGTGGCGGTAGGGTGGGGAGGGATTGGGGGCAGGTGGGGCTGGGGGCGGCGGGATTGAGGAAGTGGCGACTGAAAACAGGCAACTTAGGCGAGAGAGCAAACACTACAGTCAAACGCTAAAATATACTTGACAATAATCAACTCATATTTTATTATTGGAATCAAGTGAGGCATCAATAGCCTCCCACATTCAAGTTTGAAAAAGGAGTTTTATCCATGTCTCTCAGCCATTACGATCCCCTCGCCAGCCTGCGCGCCGTAGAAAGCGCCTTCAGCCGGATGCTCACCGAGCCCCAGACCAACCGCCCGTGGGCTCCCGCCGTGGATATTTACGAAACGGAGAACGAGCTCGTACTGAAGGCGGACCTGCCGGACGTGGACCCCAAAGACGTCGACGTGCGGGTGGAGAACCAGACTCTGACCCTGGCGGGCGAGCGCAAGTTCGAAGCCGAATCGAACGGCAAAGGCTATCACCGCATTGAGCGCAGCTACGGCAACTTCGTGCGCAGTTTCGCGGTGCCCAACTCGTTCGACACCGAGAAGGTGAACGCGGCTTACAGGAACGGCGTCCTCACGGTCACTCTTCCGAAGAAGGAAGCGGCCAAACCGCGGCAGATCAAGGTCGAAACCACGATCTAAGCCGCACCCGCGGTAACGCATCGATTTCCGGCGCGTCGCATCTATATAACTAGCCCGGCGGTTCTGCCGCCGCTAAACTTAAGGGGCAGGCTGGTTCCCACGGGAACCGCCTGCCCCGTTCTTTCTTTGCCGGTTTTTTTGGAGACCCTCATATGTTTCGTTTGGACAAACTGACCCAGAAAGCGCAGGATGCCCTGCAGCAATGCCAGGCCATTTCGGAGAAGAACGAGAGTCAGGTGATGTATCCCCTGCACCTGTTGATTGCGCTGGCCGAGGAAAAAGAGGGCATCGTGCGCCCCGTACTGGAGAAGTGCGGCGTGCATCCCGACGCCATCATCTCCGAAGCGACGCGCCTGCTTCCCAACCTGCCGAAATCGAGCGGCATGCAACCGGGAATGTACCTCGCCCCGCAACTGAACGAGATTCTGGAACACGCTTTCGACGAGGCCTTGCGCTTCAAAGACGAGTTCGTCTCTACCGAGCACCTGCTGCTCTCGCTCGCGGAGCAGCGCAAGGATCCCGCCGGACAACTGCTGGACCGCGCCGGAGCCACGCATGACGCGATCCTCAAAGCGCTGGTCGGGGTACGGGGCACGCAGCGCATCACGGATCAGAATCCGGAGACCAAGTATCAGGCGCTGGAACGCTACGCTCACGATCTGACGGAGAGCGCGCGGCAGGGCAAGCTGGACCCCGTGATCGGGCGCGACGAAGAGATCCGCCGCGTGATGCAGGTACTCAGCCGCCGCACCAAGAACAACCCGGTGCTGATCGGCGAGCCGGGTGTGGGCAAGACGGCGATTGTGGAAGGCCTGGCGCAGCGCATTTTCCGCGGCGATGTGCCGGATCAGCTGAAGAACAAGAAACTGGTCGCGCTCGATCTGGGCAGCATGATCGCGGGCACGAAGTTCCGCGGCGAATTCGAAGACCGGCTGAAGGCGGTGGTCAAAGAGATCATCGATTCCAATGGCGAGATCATCTGCTTCATCGACGAGTTGCACACGCTGGTGGGCGCGGGTTCGGCCGAGGGCGCAATCGACGCGGCCAACCTGCTCAAGCCCGCGCTGGCTCGCGGCGAACTGCGCTGCATCGGCGCGACCACGCTGAACGAGTACAAGAAGCACGTGGAAAAAGACGCCGCACTGGCGCGCCGCTTCCAGACCGTGATGGTGGGTGAACCGAGCGTGGACGACACCATCGCGATTTTGCGCGGCCTGAAGGAGAAGTTCGAGATCCACCACGGCGTGCGCATCAAAGACGCCGCGATTCTGGCCGCGGCCACGCTTTCGCAGCGCTACATTGCCGACCGGTTCCTGCCCGATAAGGCCATCGATCTGATCGACGAGGCCGGCTCCGCGCTGCGCCTGCAGATCGGCTCCATGCCAATCGAAATCGACGTACTGGACCGGCGCATTTCGCATCTGGAAATCGAGCGGCAGGCGCTCAGCAAAGAGCGCGACAACGCCAGCCACGAACGCCTGCGGCACGTGGAGAGCGCGCTCGAAGGCCTGCGCGGCGAATCCGAGACGCTGAAAGAGCGCTGGAACCGGGAGAAGGGCGCGATCGCGCGCGTGCGCACGCTCAAAGAGGAGCAGGACACGCTGCGGCAGGAGGAAGAGAAGGCCAGCCGCGCGGGCGATTGGGAGAAGGCCGCGCAACTGCGCTACGGCCGCCTCTCGCAGATCGAGAAAGACATACACGCCGCCGAGCGCGATATGGAAGCGGTCAAAGAACACGCCCTGCTGAAGGAAGAGATCGACGAAGAGGATATCGCCAGCATCGTCGCCAAGTGGACCGGGATTCCGGTCACGAAGATGATGGAGGGCGAGATCCAGAAACTGGTGCACATGCCCGAGCGGCTCAAGGACCGCGTGATCGGGCAGGACGAAGCGGTGCAACTGGTGGCCAATGCGATTCTGCGCAACCGCGCCGGGCTGAGCGATCCGCAGCGGCCGATCGGCAGTTTCATCTTCCTCGGCCCCACGGGCGTCGGCAAGACCGAACTGGTGCGGGCGCTGGCGCAATACCTGTTCGACGACGATAAGGCGATGATCCGCGTGGACATGAGCGAGTACATGGAGAAGCACGCGGTGGCCCGCATGCTGGGTTCGCCTCCCGGTTATGTAGGCTACGACGAGGGCGGGCAGTTGACCGAGCAGGTCCGCCGCCGGCCCTATTCGGTGATCCTGTTCGACGAGATCGAGAAGGCGCATCCCGATGTCTTCCATCTTCTGCTGCAGATACTGGACGACGGACGCCTGACCGATGGACAGGGACGCACGGTCAGCTTCAAGAACACCGTGATCGTGATGACCTCCAATGCCGGCACCGGCTCGGTGGAGCGCAGCAGCTTCGGCTTCAGCGTGCATAGTAAAGACACGCGCACCGAAGATACGCGCAAACGCATCCTCGAGATTCTGAAGCAGGCGTTCCGGCCGGAGTTTCTCAACCGCGTGGACGACATCATCGTGTTCAACTCCCTGACCCGCGAGCACCTGACGCGGATTGTCGATTTGCAACTGGGAGTGGTGGGCAAACTTCTGCTGGAGCGCAAGCTGGCGCTACAGGTCACGGCCGAGGCCAAGGAACTGATCATCAGCGAGGGCTACGATCCGCAGTATGGCGCGCGGCCGATGCGGCGCGCGGTACAGCGCCTGCTGCAGGACCCGCTGGCGCTCAAGCTGATCACCGGCGAGTTCGTGGAAGGCGATACCATTCAGGTGGACGTCGCCGAGCCGCAACATACGCTGGTCTTCCAGAAGATGGTCCCGTCGCCGGTTAGCCGGACACAGGAACAGCCCGTCGCTTCGGAAGTCATGAAATGAGCACCAACACCTTAAAGACCGCCGCCCTGCTCGGCTTCCTGACCGCCCTCCTTCTGGTGGGCGGTCAGGCCATTGCCGGGCGCCAGGGCTTGTACCTCGCCCTGGCCCTCACCGCGCTGATGAACTTCGTCAGCTACTTTTTCTCGGACAAGATCGCGCTGATGTCTTACTCCGCGCAGCCCGTGACGGCGGAGCAGAACCCGGCCGCCTACACGCGCGTGGAGCCGATGGTGCGCCACCTCACGGAGCGCATGGGGCTGCCCATGCCCAAACTCTGGCTAATCCCGGACGATTCGCCCAACGCCTTTGCCACGGGGCGCAATCCGGCGCACGCCTCGGTTGCGTTCACGGCGGGAGTGCTGAACCTGATGAGCGACCAGGAACTGGAAGCGATCCTCGCGCACGAGTTGGGCCACGTGCTGCACCGCGACATCCTGATCAGTTCGGTGGCCGCGATGCTCGCCGGCACGATCACGTTCGTGGCGCGCATGGCCTTCTGGTTCGGCGGCAGCCGCGACGACGAAGACCGCGGCAGCCCGGTGGCCGCGATCGCGATGATGATCCTGGCGCCGATTGCCGCTATGCTGATTCAGATGGCGATTTCCCGCTCCCGCGAATTCGATGCCGACGCCGCCAGCGCCAAGTATGTGGGTTCGCCGTATCCGTTGATCGGCGGCTTGCAGAAGCTGGAAACGTGGTCGCAGCGAATCCCGATGGACGCCTCGCCTTCCACCGCACACATGTTCATCATCAAGCCCTTTTCCGGCCAGAGTTTCATGCGCCTGTTTTCGACCCACCCCTCCACCGAGGAGCGCATCGCCCGCCTGCAGGCGATTCGATGATTCAGGTAAAAGTCAACCGCAAAGGCGCGGAGCGCGTGGAGAGCGGCCACCCGTGGATCTTCACCAGCGACGTGATCGACCGGGATGGCGCGCAGCCCGGGCAGGCGGTGACGGTAGCCGATCCGCGTGGAAGGCTGCTGGGCACGGCGCACTATAGCGGCAGTTCGCAGATCAGCCTGCGCATGCTTTCGGGCCAGAGCGAACCGATCGACCGCGAGTTTTTTCTACGCCGCCTGCGGGCCGCCGAACAGCACCGGCGCCACGTGGTGCACGGCTCGAGCGCGTACCGGCTGGTGCATGGCGAGGCCGACCTGCTGCCGGCGCTGGTGGTGGATCGCTACGGCGATTACCTGGTGGTGCAGACGCTCGACCAGGGGATGGACGCGGCCAAAGCCGTGATCGTCAGCTGCCTGGAGGAGATTTTCCAGCCCAAGGGGATTGTGGAGCGCAACGATGTGGCGGTGCGCACGAAGGAAGACCTGCCGCTACAGACCTCGATTCTGGCGGGAGACGTTCCCGAATCCGTCGCGCTGGAATTCAACGGCCTGATGCTGCGCGCGGACCTGCTGCACGGGCAGAAGACCGGCATTTTCCTGGATCAGCGGGAGAATTATCTGGCGGCCGCCAGCCATGCGCGGGGCGGGCGCGCGCTCGATTGCTTCACCTCCACGGGCGGCTTCGCGCTGCACCTCGCCCGCAAGTGCGAGCACGTGGAAGCGGTGGATTCCAGCGGCCCCGCGCTTGCGACCGCGCGCGCCAACGCCGCGCTGAACGGGATCGCCAACATCGAGTGGAAAGAGAGCGACGTCTTCGACCTGTTGAGCAGCTATGCGAACGCGCGCCGCCACTATTCGCTGGTGGTGCTGGATCCGCCGGCTTTCGCCAAGAGCAAGCGCAACCTGGAACCGGCCATCGGCGCGTATAAGGAGATCAACCTGCGCGCACTGCGGCTGCTGCAACCGGGCGGCATTCTGGTGACGAACTCCTGCTCGCATCACGTGGGCGAAGGCGAACTGCTGGAACTGGTGGCCGCGGCAAGCCTGGATGCCAACCGTACGCTGCGCATTCTGGAGCGGCGCACGCAGGGGCAGGATCACCCGATTCTGCTGACCGTACCCGAGACGCTGTATCTGAAGTGCCTGATTCTTGAAGTGGTGTAGCGCCTACGGAAGCGCCTACCGAAGCGCCTACCGAAGCGCCTACCGAAGCGCCTACCGAATCCAGGGACTGCGACTTCCGGCTATACTCTGGAAGAGTCATGAGCGCTTCTTTATTGCGGAAGGGATGCTGGTGGTCCTGCATCCTGCTGAATGCCGCCAGCCTGCTACACGCCGCGCCGGCCGCGATCCCCACCACCGTATCGATGGCTACGCAGCCGGGGGCCGCGGTGTACCGTCAGCCGGTAGTGTTCAGCGGGGCGGTGGGCACGGTGGCATCGGGCGCGGGGGTACCGACGGGAACGGTGAACATCCTGGAAGGGACCTCGGTGCTGGCCACGGCGCAGTTGGACGCGAACGGACTTTACCAGACGACCTTGAGCAACCTGGGGGTTGGCACGCATACGCTCGGCGCCACCTATGTGCCCAGCGGAGATTACTCCGCCTCGTCGAGCGCGATGAACATCTTCGCGGTCACGGCGGCGCCGACAGCGACCACGCTGCAGGCATCGCCGCAAGCCCCGATTCTGGGGCAACTGGTGACCATCACGGCGGTGGTAGCGATCGCCCCTCCCTCGAGCGGCGTGCCCTTGGGAAATGTCACGTTCTTCGACGGCACCACGGCCCTCAGTTCCGGCCCTCTGCCCGCGAGCGGCACGGCGACCACTCAGCAAGTGCTGCCTCCGGGACCGCACAACCTTTCCGCCGCGTTCAAACCCGCGGATGCGAATTCGCTGGCAAGCGCGTCGCCCACGACTGGAGTCACGGTGGGCGGCAGCGTCGGCATCACGCTGACGACGAACCCGGCATTGCCTTCGCTCGGCGCCACCACGACGCTGACTGCGACG
>CAIRBY010000172.1 GCA_903876865.1 uncultured Acidobacteriia bacterium | reverse complement strand
GCGGCCCGCCGGCACGGAAGTGAAGGTGCTATGAAAGCCCTCCTGCGTGTGGAAGCCCACCAGCGAGATCCAATCGTGCGCGAATTCGTGCACGTAGCGCAGCGAGACCGTGCCTTCGCCCGTGGAGTTGTGGCCGAGCACGGTGCCGTTCTCGCGCTCTTCGGCGAGCGCGTTGATCTTGAAGAAGAAGCTGCCGAAGCCGCTGAACTGATCCAGGTGAATGTCTCCGGTCGCGAAGCGCGAGTTCGCCGGATGATCGGCGGCGCCGCGAATCGACTCGGGCACAATGTAGTAGCCGTCCGTCGTGAATGCGCGCATCCCGCCCGAGACCGCGAACTTCGACCACGCATTCGAGAAGCCCGCCGAGAGATCATGTGTGTTTTCGTTGCCGAAATCGTACTCCGCCTGCACCCGCATCTTCTCCGGTTGCCGCGTGAAAAGCCCCAGCGCGCCACTCATGGCGCGATCGCCAAAGATGCTGGTGGAAGCGCCGCGGGTGATCTCCACGCGGTCGATTTCATTGGGCACGAACTGCGTCCAATAGACCCAGCCGCCGAACGGGTCGGATGCCGGAATGCCGTCCCACAACACTAGCGTGCGGCTCGCCCCCGAGGATCCGATGCCGCGCAGCGAAATGCCCTGCGTGGTGGGGTTGGCCACAATGCTGGAGGAGCGCCGGAAGAGGCTGAAGCCGGGGACATCGCGCAAGCGGTCGTCCAGGTTCGTCCCGGGACTCTGCTGCAGACTGATGCGATCCAGCGTGGTGACGTTGGCCGGTGTCTCGGCGGCGATCTTCTCCACCACGGTAATGGAAGTCTTGATAGGTTCAGGCTTTTGCTGGTCCGGCGCCTGCGCGCTCAACAGGCAGGGGAAGCAGATCAGGGCCAAGCAACCGCGCATCCATCCAACCCGCTTGCCGGAAGGCCTCCGCAGAGGGAGTGAAGACGATTTTGAAACTGCTGTCATCGAGCGGGGATTCCGGAGTTTCGGCATTCTGTGGGTACACCAAAGCCAGGTACTTGAGAATAGTATATATGTCGCCATCGCGCGGTTGGCGGCACTCGTAGCCGTTGGAGCGGAAGTGCACCGCTGCGCCCTGGCTCGAAAGCCGCCACGCCAGGAACGCGCAGCACGTCACCGCATATTCAAACCATGCATCGAGAGCTTGCGGCACGTTCCGATCCAGGAAAATCTCCACGGTCTGCTCCTCTTCCCGCGCGAACTCGCGGATCTGCAGGCTGCCGGTGTGCGCGGACGCCTTCCAATCGACGTGACGCGAATTCTCCATCACTTCGTAAGGGCGGATGCGGTAGAAATCGCGGCCCAAGCCGCGGTAATGCGTCTCGATCTCGCCCGTAATTCCGGCCAGCAGATCGTCGAAGCCCGGTTGCGGGTCGATGCAGGGGTAAACCAGCATCTCCCGGCGCAGCGTCACCCGCGCGGTCCGCTCCAGAAAGCCGAACGGGAACCGGGTGGAGAACGCAAAGCTGTTCTGCTGGTAGACGCCGCGGCGTGGAAAACTCACGTCCACCACCGCTTCCAGCGTCGAACCGGAGGCAAGCAGCGGGAAGTAGACGCCGGATCTCAACGTGGGACTCATCCGGTCGCGAATCGCCTCCACGCGGATCGAAAAAGAGGGGATCAACCACTTGTGGTTGCCTACGAACAGGCGCGCCGGCACGCTGCGTCCGGCGGGGATGTGCTCCGGCACCTGGAAATCCAGTTCGAGGCTGGCCAGCCCGAGGCGGCTGATGAGCCCACTCACCAGCAGAGTGGCCATCATCGCCGCCACAATCAGGAAGAGCAGATTGTTGGCGGAGAGGATCGCGGCGAAGGCCACCACCAGAATCGCGAAGGTGAACAGGAAGCCGCCGCGCGTGATTTTGTAGCGGATGCGGCCGGCCACAAAGGCGCGGATTTTGTGCCAGAGTTTGCCCACGGTGGCTGGTCCGATTGTACCCGGATTCCCTCCAACCCCGGTTGTTCGGCATAATGGGTGTAACCAACAGGGAGTCTGAGAGGTCTAAACTGTTTTCGCGTCTCATGCCATATCGGTTCTTGGGGAGTACTGTATCCAGGCGTCTCACGCTGCTCGCACTGCTTGCGGCTGCCTGCGTCGTCGCGGCCGATCCGCCGCTCGCGCCGGTGACGGTCTGTGAGATCCTGGCGGACTTGCCCGCCTATGAAGGCAAGTCGTTCGCCGTGCTCGGCCGCTTCTCTTTCCGCCGCGATGGGCGCTGGATCGGCGAGCAGACTTGCGGGGCCGCGATAACCGCGCCTCCCATGCTCTGGCTGGACGAGGACGCCCCCGGCGGACCCAAGCCGCCCGCGGATTTCGAACTCGAAGCCGCTGCGCTCAACGCGAAATTCGCCACCATCGCCAAACGCACCACGCTCGGCAAGTTCCGCTTCGGCAGCACGGATTACGACCGCTGGGCAGTGGTCTTCGGACGCGTCGAGGCCCGCAAAGGCGATGCCGCGCAGAAAGCGGCGGCGAACCTGGTCTTCCGCGGCAACGGCGTCATCACTTTCCTCAGTACCGAAAAGTGAACCGTCGCAAAGATTTCGCGTATCATGATTGGGCGGGAGGCTCGCAATGCTCGTCCACTGGTTCGTCAACTGGTTGTTGAGCGCGCTGGCGCTATGGCTGGTGGCGCAAATCATTCCCGGCATCCAACTGCGCAGTTTCGGCTCGGCGATGCTGGCCACGGTCATGATCGCAGTTGTGAATACCATCATCGGACCCGTGTTGCGCACCATCGCTTTCCCGATCACGTTCCTCACCCTCGGCCTGTTCCGATTTGTGATCAACGCGCTGCTGCTCAAGCTGGCGGCGATGTTTTCGCCCGGCTTTCGCATTGATGGCTTCCTCTCCGCGTTGATCGGTTCGCTGGTGCTGACCATCCTGACCGCTGTGCTGCACGGCATGGCGTGGGCTACTCTATAGGAGTGTTAGCGCCCTCGAATCCGGCCGAACTGGCAGAACTGTTGCGCGATGCCGCAAGCGCCGGGCGTTCCATTTCCATTCTTGGCGGTTCCACCAAGCGACGGATGGCCGGGCCTATTGAACCCGCCGATGTCTCCGTGACTACGCTCTCCCTGCGCGGCGTCTTGCGCTACGAACCGCGCGACCTCACCATCTCTGTCGCGGCCGGCCTGAGCTGGCGAGAACTCACCACCCTGCTGGCGGAACAGCGCCAGATGGTGCCGCTCGATCCGCCTTTTGACGAAGGCGCCACCGTCGGCGGCGTGATCGCGGCCAATAGCAGCGGCCCCCGGCGCCGCCTCTATGGCACCGCGCGCGATCTCGTGATCGGCATGCAATTCGCCACCCTCGAGGGCAAGCTCGTGCAATCCGGCGGCATGGTGGTGAAGAACGTCGCCGGCCTGGACATGGCGAAGCTGATGATCGGCTCCTTCGGCACGCTGGCGGCGATCACGTCGGTGAATTTCAAGCTCCAGCCGATGCCCGAGACCGAACGCACCTTCCTGCTGCCCTTCGATTCCGCGGCTGCCGCGATGACGGCGCGCGCCACCATCCTCACCGGCCCCTTGCAGCCTGCCGCGATTGACCTGTTGAACCCCGCCGCCTCCGCCACCTTGGGCCTGGACGCTCTGGGCATGTCCGGCTGGATCGTCGCCGTGCGAGCCGGCGGAAACGCGGGCGCAATGGACCGCTACCAGCGCGAATTCTCGGCATTTTCCGGCATGACCTGCCAGGAAGGCGACGAGAGCGACTCCCGTAATGCATTCTGGCATCAGGTGCAGAACTTCACTCCGCGCTTTCTGCATGCGCACGACGATGGCGCAGTAATCCGCGCTTCGTGTACGCTGAAAGATTCGGAAGCAATCATGCAGGCCTTTCCCGGTCCGGCGATCGCGCGGGCGGGCTCTGGGATTTGCTACGGCTATTTCGAGACCGGAGCCGCCGCAGCAGCGTGGCTCGCTGCCCGGAAAGACCGGAGTAGCAAGGCGGTGATCGAGTTCGCTTCCGAGACCGTTCGCCGCAGTCTGGATCTGTGGCCGTCTCCCGGAGCGGACTTTGAATTGATGAAACGGGTCAAGGATTTGTTCGACCCCAAGAACCTCTTAAACCGTGGCCGACTCTATCGACTTATCTGAACAGACCGCGCTTGGCCCCAGGCAGTTCGACCTCGACCGCTGTGTCCACTGCGGCCTCTGTCTGAACGCCTGCCCCACCTACCGCGAACTCGGCCTGGAGATGGATTCGCCGCGCGGGCGCGTCTATCAGATGGTCCAGGTGGCCAATGGCGCCGCCATCACGGAGGCGTACCAAAAGCACATCGGCCTGTGCCTGGCCTGCCGAGGCTGCGAATCGGCGTGCCCCTCGGGAGTGCCGTATGGCCGCATGGTGGAAGATGCGCGCGCGCAATTGGAATCGGTGGCCGCGCGGGGCTGGCTGACCCGCAGGTTCCGCAAGTTCATTTTCGTGTATCTGCTGCAATCGCGCGCCGCGCTCTCCGTAGCCGGCACCTTGCTCTACCTCTTCGAGCGGAGCGGCCTCAAAGCCGTGGCGCGCGGCTTGGGGCAGATGAAGCTCCTGGGCCGCCTCGGCGACCTGCAACAACTCACGCCCTCCGCCGATCCGCCGTTTTTCTTCAGCCAGATCGGGCGCACATTTCCCGCCGATGGCAAACCCCGGCGCCGCGTCGCGTTTCTGGCGGGCTGTATTGCCAACGTCAGTTTCGCGCGCCTCAATGAAGCCACCGTGCGTGTACTGCAGCGCAACGGCTGTGAAGTGGTGATCCCCGAAGGCCAGGGCTGCTGCGGCGCTCTGCACCTGCACTCCGGCATGCGCGAGGAAGCGCGCAAACTCGCGAAGCGCAATGTCGATGCCATGGTCGAGGGCGGCTTCGACGCCATCATCACCAACGCCGCGGGCTGCGGCTCCACCCTCAAGGAATACGGCGAGTTGCTCGAAGATATCCCCGAATATGCCGGGAAGGCCCGCAAGTTCGCCGGCCTCATGCGCGACATCACGGAATTCCTCAGTGCTCTCGAACTCAACCCCAAACTGGGACGCGTGGACGCCGTGGTGACCTATCAGGATTCCTGTCACCTCGCGCACGGGCAGAAGATCCGCAAATCGCCGCGCGAATTGCTGGCCGCGATTCCGGGCGTAACCTTCCGCGAAATGCCCGGCGCGGATATCTGCTGCGGCAGCGCCGGCATCTACAACGTGGTACAGAACGCGATGTCGATGCAGATTCTCAAGCACAAGATGGAAGCCGTCAACTCCACCCACGCCCAGATCATCGCCACCGCCAACCCCGGCTGCCTACTGCAATTACAGGCCGGTGTACGCCTGCACGGCAGCGGACAGCGCGTGATGCACGTCGTCGAACTCCTCGATCAGTCCTATAAGAACGCCAAATAGGGCCGGCCCCGAACCGATTACCGTCTTACCCGACTTCCTGTTCCTTATACTGCAGCTGATAGAGCTTCCAGTAGATCCCCCGCTGCGCCAGCAACTGCTGGTGCGTGCCGCTTTCCCGCAACTTGCCCTTGTGCATCACCAGAATCCGGTCCGCCCGCTGAATCGTGGAGAGGCGGTGTGCGATCACGATCGAGGTGCGCCCTTCCACCATGCGGTTGAGCGCTTCACGCACGCGCAATTCCGTCTCCGTATCCACACTGGACGTCGCCTCGTCCAGAATCAGATAGCGGGGATTGTGCGCCAGCGCGCGCGCGAAGCTGATCAACTGCTTCTGCCCGGTGGAAAGCCCGCTGCCGCGCTCGCGGATGGTGTGCCGGAAGCCATCCGGCAGTGTGCGGATGAAATCCAGCAGATTGACCTGCTCCGCCGCCGCCTCCACCTGCTGGTCGCTGATGCCCGCCGTGCCTAGCCGGATGTTCTCTTCCAGCGTGCCCGTGAAGAGGTACGGATCCTGCAGCACCACGCCGAACATGCGCCGCAGCACCAGCGGGTCGAACTCCCGCACATCGATGCCGCCGATGCGGATGCTGCCCTTCTGCACGTCGTAGAAGCGCAGTAGCAGGCTGATGAGTGTGGTCTTGCCCGCGCCCGTATGCCCCACCGCCGCCACCGTTTCGCCCGGCTCGATGGTGAAACTCACGTCGCGCAGCACCCAGTCTTCATCCTGATAGGCGAACCACACATGATCGAATTCGATCGGCGCCACCGCCGCCGGAGTCGCCACCGGAGAAGCCGGCGCGACGATCCTTGGCGCCGTATCCAGTAGTTTGAAAATGCGCTCCGAAGAGGCCATCGCGGATTGCAGAATATTGTACTTCTCACTCAGGTCCTGAATCGGGCGGAAGAAGCGCAGTCCGTATTGCAGAAACGCCGCCACCACGCCCAGCGAGAGCCGGCCCGACTGCACGCGGAAGCCTCCATAGGTGAGAATCCCGGCCAGCGCCAGCATGGAGATGAACTCGACCACCGGGTAGAACCAGCCATACGCCGTGATGGCGTCCTTATACGCGTTCATATGGACGCGGTTCACCTCCGCGAATTCGCGGTTGCTGCGGCCTTCGCGGTTGAACAACTGCAGCACCACAATGCCTGTGATGTGCTCCTGCAGGTACGTGTTGATGCGGGCAATCGCCACGCGGATGCGGCGATAGCTTTCCGTCACGCTGCGCCGGAAGATCACGGTCGTGAAGATCACGAACGGCATCGCGATCAGCATGATCGCCGTCAGCAGCGGGCTGAAGCTGAACATGATGCCGAGAATGAAGAGCAGCACCAGTACGTCGCCCAGAATCGTCACCAGGCCGGAGGCGAACAGGTCGTTCAACACATCCACGTCGGTGGTGACGCGCGTAACCAGGCGGCCCACCGGATTGTGATCGTAGAAGGCGAGGTCCAGGTCCTGCAGATGGCCCATGAGCTGCCGCCGCAGGTCGAACATCGCGCGCTGCCCGGTGTATTGCATCACGTACATCTGCACGAACTCGCAGACAAAGCTGCCGCTCAGCACCAACAGGTAGAGCACGGCGACGCGGGTGAGACCATCCGCCGCGCCCGCCGGCAGCCACGCGGCCAACAGACCGTGCAGCGGCGCTCCGGTCGGCGCGATGTAGCGATCCACCGCCGTGCGCGTCAATAGCGGCCCCAGCACCTGCAGCGCGGATTGAACCAGCAGGAAGACCAGCGAAAGCGCCACCAGCAGCCGGTAGGGCCGCATATAGCCCAAGAGCCGGCGCATCAGGCGCCCATCGTATGCTTTGCCGAGAACCTCTTCTTCCGCTGCCACTCTCTCCAGAATAGCGTGCGTGCGGGTGGCGGTCGGCCTACGGGCGGCCTACGGGCGGTACGTCAGGGTCACGTTGATGGCAATTGGCGTGGCCGAAGGCGTCCGCGTGATGGAGAGCGTCAGACGCCTTGTGCCGCTTCCCGCAAACGGGAGCGCCGGTGTGTCGAAGGGCAACTCGGGTTGCAGTGTCGCGGTTGCGAGGACCTTGCCCGATTCCAGGAGTTGCAGTGTGCCCCCGGGAGGCGAAACCACGCGCAGGCGCACGCTCTCACCCGCGTTGAGCGGTGTGGTGGTTGGCGCCTCCCCGGATTCGCGGAGAACCGTCACCCACAGCACGGGTGCAGTTGACCCGGCAGAGGCGCCCGCCTCGCCCGCAATAAATCCGTTGGCTCTCGGCACGGCCCGAATGGGAGCCGCGCGCTCGCTCATTACCGCTTGATCTCGCGCCGTGAACTTCTTGGCATAACCAGTTTCGGGCAAAGGCGCCGCGGCAGGCGGGGGTGTGACTGCTGGAGTCGCCTTTACCATAGCCTCCGCAATGGGTTGCGGGGCCGGCGCGCCCGGAGGCACTGCCGGCGCCAGCCCCGGCACTGCGGAGAGTGGCGCCTCTTCTAACTTGCGGCGCTGCGGCTCGACTGCGTTCGCAGTCACCGCATCGCGCGGAATCTGCGGAATCGCCCGCTCCGCCGGGAGCGACTGAGTTTCCCGCGGACTCAATTCCGCGATCATCACCGGTGTCGCCTGCTGCAACCGGCCGGCGCGCGTCGCCTGCCACACTCCGACCACTCCGATCACCGCCACGCCCGCGGTGACGAACCCGGCGACCATCGGCCTGCGCAGCCATTGCCAGAATGAGGTCCGCCGTGGCGCGAGCGCAGCCAGCAGTTCGCCACGCACCGCCGGGTCGGCCAGGTGATCGCGCAGCGCCTGCTCCTGCGCCAGCGCGTCGAAGAGTACCTGATCCTCCAGCGCCGCGGCGAACAGCGCCGCCTGTTCCGCGGGCGTGAGTGTGCCCGTGGCATAGCCGCCCAGCAGGTGGCGAATGGTCTCGGGAGTCAAGCCTTCATTCATCGTGCCGAGCCCTCCCACTCGCCGCCCATCGCTTCCAGCAGATTCTTGCGGCAACGAAAGTCCCACGTGTAAATCGTATTGATCGCAGCCACCCCCATGGCGGCCTGAATCTGCGCGAAACTGCGCCCCGCCAGTTTCAGGCGGAACAGTTCGCGGCAGCGCTCGCCCAGGCCCGCGATTGCCTTCAACAGGCGCTGCTGCATCTCTTTGCGCTCATACTCCTCCGCCGGATTGGCATCCAAATCCGGGATCTGCATCTCCGTGACGGGCACCTGTGTGTACTCGCCCCGGCGCGACGACTTGCGCCGCTGCGCCACAATCTTAAAGCGGACGATCTGCAGCGAGAGCGGCAGCAGTTCTTCCACGGTCTCCACGTGCGGGTATTTTTCGTGCAGTAGCAGGAGGACCTCCTGCGCCAGATCTTCAGCGGCGTCCCTCGATAGATGAAATGCCGCGTAGCGCACTATCCTTTCACGGAGTTGGGTCAGGATCTCTTCGCGTGGCACGGGCCGCACCGCTTTCACTGGTGATCATAGCATCGGCATAGGGATCGGCTTGAGCCTTGGCTGAGGTATTGGATGCGGTAACGCCCTCCGGTGGGCTTGCTACAATTCCGGTAGTGTCCCGAGTCCTGATGATCTCTTCGGAAGCGGCGCCCTTTGCCAAGACGGGCGGGCTTGCCGATGTGGTGGGCGCGCTGCCTGCCGCGCTCGCCGGATTGGGCGACGAAGTCGCCGTCGTGCTCCCGCGCTACCGCTCCATCGATCTCAAGCAGACCCGGCGTGTGTGGGATTACCTGCCCGTCCACTTCGGCCCGGCCATCTACACCGCGGCGATTTACCAGGCGCCCGCCGAGTATCCCGTGTATCTGGTCGATTGCCCAGCCCTCTTTGACCGCGCCGGCCTCTACGGGGAGGGAAACTCGGACTACCCCGACAATCACGTTCGTTTCGCCATGCTGGCCCGTGCCGCGCTCGGAATCGCCCGTGGCATCTTCCGCACCGAAATCTTCCATTGCCACGATTGGCAGGCCGGCCTTCTGCCCGCCTATCTGCGCAGCACCTTCGCGCTCGACCCCACCTATGTGGGCTGCCGTACCGTCTTCACCATCCACAATCTTGGCTATCAGGGGCTGTTTTCCAAGACTGCCATGCCCGAAATTGGTGTCGATCCCGCGCTCTACCGGCCGGATGGCCTGGAGTTCTACGGCAACCTCAGCTACCTGAAATCCGGGATTGCCTTCGCCGACGCCCTGACCACCGTCAGCCCGACCTATGCCCGGGAGATCCAGACCCCAGAGTTCGGCTGCGGCATGGATGGGGCGCTCCGCGCGCGCTCCGGGGCGCTCACCGGCATCCTCAATGGCGTGGATTACGAGGAGTGGAACCCGGAAACGGACACGCACTTGCCCGCGAATTACTCTGCGGGGGACCTGAGCGGGAAGGCCGCCTGCAAACGGGCGCTGCTTGAAGAGATGGGCTTGCCCTCGGACGCAATGGAGCGACCGCTCTTCGGGATCGTCTCCCGCTTCACCGGGCAGAAGGGCACGGACCTGGTCGCGGGCGTAGCGGCGCAGATCGCCGCCGAAGATGGCTATCTGGTGGCGCTTGGTAGCGGCGAACCCGCTCACGAAGCC
Organism: uncultured Acidobacteriia bacterium; assembly: GCA_903876865.1. GTDB lineage: Bacteria > Acidobacteriota > Terriglobia > Bryobacterales > Bryobacteraceae > Solibacter. Next base: position 2,184 of record CAIRBY010000172.1, on the reverse strand, counting down.
GCGTTCCTGGAAATGCAGCGCGCCCACCCGGGCCGCATCGCCGTGCGCATCGGCTTCGACAATCGCCTGGCGCACCGCATCGAGGCGGGAAGCGACGCCTTCCTCATGCCCAGCCTCTACGAACCCTGCGGCTTAAACCAGATCTACAGCCTTCGCTACGGCACCGTGCCGGTGGTTCGCGCCACCGGAGGGCTCGATGATACCATCGAAGAAGGTACAGGATTTAAGTTTGGCCCGTACTCGCGCGACGCGCTCTGGGGAGCGGTGCAGGCGGCAATGGACGCATACGGCCAGCGTTCGGCCTGGCAGGACCGGATGCGGCGGGGCATGAAAAAGGACTTTTCCTGGAATGCCTCGGCGGCGGCTTACTCGTTGCTCTACCGGCAGTTATTGGAGCGGTGAATCTTTTCGCCGCGCCGCGATTCTAATAGACTGAAAGCAGGAGATGAAATGGCAGGAGTGAATACTTTAGAATTTTCCGACGCGACGTTCGATCAGGACGTTTTGAAGTCGGATGTCCCGGTGCTGGTGGATTTTTGGGCCGAGTGGTGCGGACCGTGCCGCCAGATGGGCCCCACCATCGACCTGGTAGCCGGCGAATACGCAGGCAAGGCGAAAGTCGGCAAACTGGATGTCGACGCCAACGGCGGTACTGCGATGCGCTACAACGTCCGCGGTATCCCCACCCTGCTGCTTTTTAAGGGCGGCCAGGTTGTGGAGCAGCGCGTCGGCGCCATCGGCAAGAGCGACGTCCAGAAGATGCTGGACGCGCACATTTAAGTCATCTTTTGAAGTTCGATCAAATGCAGGAAGGGGTCGGCCAAATGGCCGGCCCCTTTTTTTCGTCCGCTTACTTCTGGATCGTCAGCACACTCGCAGCCGCGGTGAACGTCCCGAACTGAACCGTTAGTGGCAGATCGCCGTTGGCCGCGCCTCCTGGCACCTGTACCGCTATCTGATAAAGGCCCGCACTTCCCGGCGTTACCGTGGCGGAGACAACCGTGGCGGCAGCTCCGCCGATCGTAACCTGCGGGCTCGTTACCAAGGTGGACGCCTGCGCCGGCACCTGTCCCGGGGTGAGCGCCGGCGAAACCGCACCGCATCCCGTGGCATACAGCACTACGGTTTCCCCCGGCGCCGCCGGAGTGGTAGCCACCCCGGGGAGCGCTCCGCCCTTCACCGCGAGAGTCCCGTTGGCGTGCGTGGCGGCAACGTTTTTTCCATCCAGAGTCAGCAGTTGCCCCGCATTTGCCTGTACCGTGACAGATATTGGCGTGCTGGTGCCTGCCGGATTCCGTACCTGCACCGGTAGTGCGCCCGCGCTGAGGTCGCTGGGGAGCAGGAAATTGACCTGCGTGGGACTGATGTAGCCGACATAGGCAAGCCGCGGCGCTCCAAACACCGTCAGAATCACGCTGACTCCGTCCAGCGAGAACGGCATCCCTCCGTTCGTGAAGTCCCCGTCATTCCATGCCCGTGTGGTTGCACTGAGGTTGGTTCCGTAGATCGATACCCACGAGTTGGCCGCCACCGGACCTGCCGCCGAGGTAGCGGCACTGACCACGCTGCCCCCGGTCAGCGAGGGCGCTGTCGCCAGGACGGGGTTCAACACCGCACTCGAGGTGTAGATCAGGTCGCCGGTATTGGCTCCGTTCCCGTTCGCGGCATTGCCTGCAACGAAAAAGGTGACCGGACCCGCGTTCGTCGAAGGCGGCGCCCAATCGAATTGGAAGGTCGCTCCTCCACTGGTTCCGGCACGTGTGCCGGCCGAAGTATGTTCGATGAACGAAACCCCTCCCGCGGCACAAGGCTTGGGGGCGCCGTCTTCGCAGATCACCTGCGTGAAATTATCCACCGGGAAGAACTCCCCGGCTTGGCCATTCTGCAGGTCGCTATTCAGCCTGGCAGTAAGTTCGAATCCCCATCGCTGTTGTCCTGGATCAGCGACCTGCACATATATGCGCTGCTTGACTCCAGGGGTGTAGACAGGGCCGCTGGACAGAATAATTTTCACACTGCCAGACCCGGAATTGACCGCGGCTCCGGTGTGGCAAGACGTGCAGGCGCGCGTGTTATCGCCGGGGGCGCCGGTAACACGGGCCGCCGGGCCGTAACTGTGTGCGAACACCTGCGTCAGTGTGACGCAGGTGAAGATGGATGCAATGCAAAAAGAAGAGACACGAG
>CAIRBY010000171.1 GCA_903876865.1 uncultured Acidobacteriia bacterium | reverse complement strand
TCACGGTTACGCCATCGAGTGAAGTGGGCAGACGGTTGCCCGCGAAATCCGCGCCCGCCCAGGAGCGCGTGCTTTGCGCCAGATTGGCGCCCGTGATCGCGATCCACGAACTGGCGGAGACGCTCGTGCCGAAACTGGCCGCGTTCACCACGGCCGAGCTCACGACGGGAGCGCCGCTCTGCGTCACTGTGAAGTTGATCCCCGCGATCCGCAGGGTTCCGCTGCGGATGGGCCCCGCGTTGTCGGCCACGGAATAGCTCACCTGGCCGCTGCCGGTGCCCGCCGTGGTGTTGACCGTGATCCACGGGGCGTTGCTTAGCGCGCTCCAGACGCAATCTCCGCCGCTCGCGGTCAACCCGATGCTGCGCGTCCCGGCGGTGGATGAGAATTGCGCGGTGGTCGCGCTCAGGGAGAACTGACAGCCGATGCCGTTTTGAAAAATACTGAAGGTCTGGCCCGCCGCATAAATCGCTCCGCCGCGTCCCTGGGTCTGGAAATTCTGCGCCACCGAATAGCCGATCAGCACGCGCCCGGTGCCGCTGGCGCCGGATGCGAGGGTGATCCAGGGGTCGCTCGCCACCGCGCTCCAGGCGCAGCCGTTGGAAGCCGTCATATCCGCCGTGCCCGCTCCGCCCGCCGCGGCGAAGGCCGCCGAACCGCTGCGGAAGAAATAGCCGCACCCGGGAGCGCTCTCTGTGATCACGGTGACAAAGCCGCCCTGGGCCGAGGCGAGCGCGGGCTGAAACGCATTCCACGCCGGGAAATCGACCGACGCGGTGGAGCCCGCGATGGCGATCCGGCCGCCGCTCAGGGCTGCGGCGGCGGTGGCGCCGTCGAAGCCCGTACCGCCGAAGGTGCTGGAGTAGACCAGGGAATCGAGGTCCATCTTGCCGGGGTCGATGCGCGCCACGAAGGCATCGTAGTTGCCCCCGAACGTGGCCTGGAAGCCGTTGCTCTGGGGGAAGTCGGGCGAAGAGGTGGTGCCCGCCACGACCACGCGGCCGGCGGCATCGGCGAAGAAAGAGAGCACGTCGTCGCGGCCGCTGCCGCCCAGATAGCTGCTGTAGACGAGCGATCCATCGCCCGCCACATCGGGATCGAGTTTGGCCACGAAGCTGTCGTACTGTCCGGCGAGGAAGGTCTGGAAGCCGCCGCGGATCGGGAAGTCACGCGACGTGGTGGCGCCCGCGGCATAGATGTAGCCGGCCGGATCGACCGCGAGCCTCTGCACCTGCTCCCACGCCGCGCCGCCCAGGAACGTGGCATAGGTCAGCAGGCTCGCCGCCGCATTCAGGCGCGCTACGAAGCCATGTCCGGTTGCGCCGGCGCCGCCGGTCTGAAAGGCGCCCTGGGTAGGGATTCCGCCGGATACCGCCTCGCCGCACAGGTAGATGCTATCGCTGGCGTCGAGCGCCATCCCGAGGATCTGGGCGTTGCTGCCGAAGTAGGTGGAAAAGACGAGCGAGGCCGCGCCGCTCAAGGTGAAATCGACCTTGGCCACGAACCCGGGTGCGGGGTCCGCCTGAAACGGAGTCTTCAACGTGAGGCTGCGCGAATTCGTGCCGCCCAGCAGCACCATTCTGCCGCTGCGGTCCAACGCCGCGGCGGTGACGGTGCTGCTGCCGGCCGCGCCGCCCAGATAGCCGGCGTAGAGCAGCGAGGCCGCGCCGCTGGCATTCGAATTCAACTTCGCGACCCAGGCATCGGTGGCGCCGGCGAGTTTGGTCTGAAAGCCGTTCTTCACGGGAAAATCGGCGGACGCGGTGGAGCCGCCCAGCGCGATTCCGCCGGCCGCGTCTACCAGCAGCGCGCTCACGTCGTCGCTGGCCGAACCACCCAGGTAGGTCGAATAGACCAGGCTCGCGGTGCCCGTGGCGAGCGTATTGAAGCGCGCGGCAAAGGCGTCGCGGAGTCCCGCCGGGTGGGCCTGATACCCTTTGACGATGGGCACGAAATCGCCCGACGACCGGCCGGCCACGTAGGCATTGCCGCTATCGTCCACAGCCAGGGCGCTGATCGAGCCGCCGCTGAAGACCGCCGTATACAGGAGCGACGCCGCGCCGCTCCTGGTGGGGTCGAAGCGGGCCAGGAACATGGCGCCGCCGGTGCCGTAACCCTTGGCGGTTACGTCCAGATCGGACGCGCCGGCAATGTACACGAAGCCGCTCTTATCCGTCACCATGCTTTGAATCGGGTTGGCGCCGGAGGCGAAGGTGCTGGAGTAGGCAATCACGGGGTCGATCACCAGGGGTGCGGTGGCGTCCCGGGCGCCGATACGGAAGCGCGCTTCTCCCTGCCGTGTCACGGCGTATTCCCCCGTCACCGCGCGACGCCTGCCGCTACGTTCCTGGTAGACCGCGGGACGGTGCTGCAGCAGACTCCCGTGCCGTCCGCGGATCTCCAGGTCACCGTTCGCGGTATGCCTGACTTTTCCGCCGCCCTCGAAGCGCAGGCGGATGCGGTCCGGGTCCGCCCCGGGCGCCAGCACGAAATCGTACTCGAGGCTGCCCTGTCTGGCGTAGACCTCCACATCGATGCCCGGATAGACGCCGCGCATCCGCACGCGCTGGTATTGCGAAAGGGTATTCCAGTTGGCCGGGTCCTTGCCGAGGAAGAGGTGGAGCGGCGCCGCGACCGGCTCGCTGCCCTCGATGCGGCACTCCGCCTCCGCGCCGGCGAAGCGGATCCGTATGCGGTCGTGCCTGCCGGCGCCGCGCCGCGCCACGCTGATGGAGCCGGGCTCGAGGATGACGGTACGATCCACGCTCACAAAGCGCGCCGGGCCTCCCGCGCCGCCGGAAAGGCGCCCCGCATCCACGAAGGTGAAAGGGAAGGTGACAGGGAAGGTGACAGGCAGATTGGTTGCCGTGTGCGGATCCGCCGCCCAGGCATGGTTTCCAATGAGCAGGGTCAGCGCGATCAGCACGCCCTGCCGCAGAGATTGGATTGCCGTCAACATGTATCACATGTAGCAAGGGAGCCGGAACGTCCCCGGCAGACTCCTGAATGTGGCCCCTGAATGTGGTCCCTGAAGTGGTCTATGATAACGCACCGCGTCCACCGCACCCTAGTCCGGCGGGACTTGGTGGGGCGGACGGCCTCGTCCCGCTGTTCCCTCGAAGAATCAGGTGCCTGCGACGATCGAAAGGCCGACGAGGGCGTCGGCCGCGGTCCAGGGGGACCGCCCCACGATACGCCCGGACACCTGTAACGGGACTGATTTGAGCGGCGTTGGGCGGTCCGCCTGCTCTACAGCTTGCTCTGCGAGGCAGGCCTGTTACACTTTTTCTGACATGGGAACACGCTGGAGTTTGCCGCGGATTGCGAGCCTCGCCGCCACAATCGCTTTCTGCACGGCGGTCTGCGCGCCACACGCGTCCGCGGCGATGCGGGCGGGGGTGGCGACGCTGGATATCACGCCCACGCAGCCGGTGTGGCTGGGCGGGTTCGCCGCCCGCACCAAGCCGATGCAGGGCATCCGGCAGCACGTGTTCGCGAAGGCGCTGGCCCTGCGCGACGATCGTGGCGCAACCGCGGTGCTGGTGACGGCGGATCTGTTGGGCTTCACCCGGGAGTTGAGTGCGGCGGTGGCGCGGCGGGCCGAGCAGCAGTTTCAGATTCCGCGCCGGTTGCTGCTCTTCAACGCCTCCCACACCCACAGCGCGCCCGTGATCGGCGATGCGCTGGCGGCGGCATACCCGCTCGCCGACGCCGACCGGACCGCGATCCGCGCCTACACCGCGACGCTCGAAGGCCGGCTGGTGGATCTGATCGGGCGCGCGCTTGCGGATCTGAGCCCCGCGCAACTGAGTTTCGCGCAGGGGCTGGCGGGCGTTGCGGTGAACCGGCGGCGCACGGGAAATCCCGAGTATCCGAATGTGACCGATCCCGATGTGCCCGTCCTCACGGTGCGCGGCGAAAACGGGGCGATCCGCGCCGTGGTCTTCGGCTACGCCTGCCACAACACCACGCTCGACGACGATCTGGTGAGCGGCGATTGGGCCGGTTATGCGCAGGCGGGAGTGGAAGCCGCCTTCCCCGGATCGGTTGCGCTCTTCGTCCAGGGCTGCGGCGCGGATGCGAATCCGCTGCCCCGCCACAGCGAGGAACTGGCGAAAATTTACGGCAAGGTGATCACAGACGCGGTGGGCGAAGTGGTGCGCGGCAAGAGTGTCGCAATCGAGGGGACGATTCAGGCGGCCTACCAGGAAACCAGCCTGCCGCTGGAGAAGCCGCCTTCGCGCGAGGAGTTCGAGCGGCGCGCCACCACCGGCAGCGCGATGGAGCGCAAATACGCCCGCATGATGCTGGAGCAGATCGCGCTGGGCACGCTCCCCACCGCACATCTCTGGCAGGCGCAGGGCTGGCGCATCGGGCGGAACTTCACGCTGCTGGCGCTGGGCGGCGAAGTGGTGGCGGATTACGCGCTCCGCTTCAAGCGCGAGTATGGCTTCCGCGGCCTGTGGGTGGCCGGCTATTCCAACGACGTCTTCGCGTACATTCCCTCGCGGCGCGTCTGGCAGGAAGGCGGCTACGAGGGGGGTGGGTCGATGGTTCCGTACGGCTTGCCGGCCCGCTTCGATGGGGCGGTGGAAGATCTGGTGGTGGAGGCGGTTCACTCCCTGATGAAGGCGCTGGCGCTTCCATAGGGAGTTACTCTGTTACCATGCTGGACCTTTCGCGAATCTGCCGTGCCCTGATATTGAGCGCGAGTGCGGCTGCCGCGGTTCGGGCGCAGGCGCCTTCCCGTCTGATTGTCTTCGAGCCGGGGCACTTTCACGCCACTCTGCTGCAGAAAGAGATGTACCCGGAGTTGGACAGGCGTGTGACCGTTTACGCGCCGCTGGGTCCCGAACTGCTCGACTATCTGAATCGCGTCTCGCTCTTCAATGCGCGGGCCGTGAACCCCACCGCGTGGGAGTTGGATATCCACACCGCGCCCGATACGCTGCCGGCCATGTTGCGCGAGAAGCGCGGCAATATTGTGGTCTTCTCGGGCCGCAATCGCGGCAAAATCGACCGCATCCAGGCCTCGCTCGATGCCGGCTTGCACGTGCTGGCGGACAAGCCGTGGATCATCAACGCCGATGAACTGCCGAAGCTGGAAGCGGTGCTCGATGCCGCGCCGCGCAAGGGTTTGGCGGCCTACGACATTATGACCGAACGCTACGAAGTCACCTCGCAGGTGCAGCGCGCGCTGGTGAGCCTGGCCGATGTGTTCGGCCGGCAGGTGGCGGGCGATGCCGCTAACCCCGGCGTGCGCGCGGTGAGCGTGCACCACATCATGAAGGCCGTGGCGGAGGTGCCCCTGCGCCGCCCCGTCTGGTTCTTCGACGTGGAGGATTACGGCGAGGGTCTGGCGGATGTGGGGACGCATCCGGTGGATCTGATTCAGTGGACCCTCTTCCCCGGGCAGGTGCTGGATTATCGCAAGGAGATTCGCATGCTCTCCGGGCGTCACGAGGCGGTGCGCATCTCCAGGGAGCAGTTCGCCAAGGTCACGGGCGCGGCGGAATTTCCTGCATCCTTCGCGGCGCATCTGCGCGAGGGCGCGCTCGATTACTTCTGCAATAACTACATCGCTTACACTCTGCGCGGCGTGCACGTCAAGCTCGATGTGTTGTGGAAGTGGGAGGCGGCGCCGGGCACGGGCGATGTCTACGAGGCTGCGTTTCAGGGCACGCGCGCGCGTGTGGAACTGCGGCAGGGCGCGGCGGAAAAGTACATTCCCGAGGTCTATGTGGTGCCGGATGCGGCAGCGCGCACGGAGGTCTTCGCCGCGCTGGACCGCGCCATGCCACAACTGGCAAAGCAGTTCCCCGGCATCACCGCGGTGCACAGCGCCACCGACGCGCAACTCCGCATTCCGGCGGCTCTGCGACTCGGGCACGAAGAGCATTTTGCGCGCGTGGCGCAGCACTTTTTCCAGTACGTGAAGTCCCCCGCCGCGATGCCGGCGTGGGAGCGATCCTATATGCTGGCGAAATATTACGTCACCACGCAGGGCGTGGCGCTGGCACGGAAGTAGGCGGCCGGAACAGGCGGCACGCAGGGGACTATGATGGAGGGTCTGTAGTGGATCCGTTGCGCGGTTCGCGCCGGGAGTCTCCGGTGGGCGAGCGGCGTCAGAGGGGGACCGCGTGAAGCGCACCGACGCAGGCTACCGATTCTCGCCGAGCGACCTGATCGGCTACCTCCGCTCTGAGTTCGTCACCTGGATGGACCGCTTCATCCTGGAGCGCCCCGGAATCGCGGAGCCGGATGCCGATACCGAGGAAATGGATATCGTGCAGCAGAAGGGCATCGAGCACGAAGAGAATTTCCTCGCCTCGCTGAAAGCCGGCGGACGCGCCGTCACTGAGTTCGTCAAGCGTAAGGAGCACCTGCAGGATACGCTGGCCGCTATGCGCAGCCGGGAAGAGATTGTGTACCAGGGCTACCTGCAGCGCGAGGAGTTCGCGGGCTATCCCGATTTCCTGGTGCGAACTCTCGTGCCCTCGGCGCTCGGCGCATGGTCGTATGAGCCCTGGGATACGAAACTCGCGCGCCATCCCAAACCCTATTTCCTGGTGCAGTTGGGCTGCTATGCCGAGATGCTGGACGCGGCGCAGGCGTTGCGCCCGAAGCACCTGAGCATCGTGCTGTGCGCGAGCAGCGACGCGGGTCCGGTGACCGCGACCTTTCGCACCGACGATTTCTTTTACTACTACCGCGCGCTCAAGCAGGCCTTCCTGGAGCAGCAGCGGAACTTCGACCCCGCCTGCCCGCCGGAGATCGATCCCTTCGCCGATTTGGGCTGCTGGGCCGGCTATGCGGAACGCACGCTGGAAGCGCGCGACGATCTCGCGCTGGTGGCCAACATCCGCTCCAGCCAGCGGCGCAAGCTGATGGAGAACGGCATCGCCACGGTCGCGGCCCTTGCCGGCGCCGAGGGCGTCCACATCCCGCGCCTGCACGACGCCATGCTGGAGCGCTTGCGCCGGCAGGCGCGGTTGCAGATCGCTTCGCGCGGCAAGGAGCGCCCGGAGTACGAACTGCTGCCGCCCGAATCCGCTGCGGGGCCGCTTGGCCTCGGCCTGCTGCCGGCCGCTTCCGCAGGCGATATCTTCTTCGATATGGAAGGCTACCCGCTCATCGAGGAGGGTCGCGAGTATCTCTTCGGCGCCTGCTTCCACGAGCACGGCACGCTGGCATTCCGCGATTGGTGGGCGCACGACCGTCCCGCGGAGAAGCGCGCTTTCGAAGGCTTTGTGCGCTGGGCCTACGAGCGCTGGCGGCAGTTCCCGGACCTGCATATTTACCACTACAACCACTACGAAGTGACGGCGCTGCGGCGGCTGATGGGCAAGTATGGCGCATGCGAGGAGGAGGTCGACGCCCTGCTGCGCGGCGGCGTTTTCGTCGATCTCTACCGCATCGTGCGGCAGGGTCTTCTGATCGGCGAGCCCTCTTACTCGCTCAAGTATGTGGAGCGCCTCTATCGCGCCGCCCGCGAAGAGGATGTGGCGAGCGCCGGGGAATCGATGGTCTTCTACCAGCGCTGGCTGGTGGCGCAGGATGGCCAGACCCCGGCGGAATCCGCCATTCTCAAGCAGATCCGCGATTACAACGAGCAGGATTGCATCTCCACCGCCGAACTGGCGGAGTGGCTGCGCATGCGGCAGCGGGAGGCGGGAATCGCGCCTTACGTGCCGCGGGAAGAGAAGCAGCGTTCCGAAGAAGCGATCCCGGAGACGGATTTCGAGCGGCGCCGGATCACGGCGCGCGCGATGCTCGATGCCTTGCCCGAAGTGCGCAGCGAAGGCATCGTGGGCGAAGGGGAGCGCATCAGCGAATTGCTCGCCTTCCTGCTGGAGTTCTATCGCCGCGAGGCGAAGCCGATCTGGTGGCGGCGCTTCGACCGGCAACAGTCCGAAGAGCAGGTGCTGATCGATGATCCGGAGTGCCTCGGCGGCCTCGTCCGCACGGGAACGCCGGCGCGGCGGTTGCCGCCCCCGAAGCGATCCACCGGTTACGAATACCGCTTCGATCCGCAGCAGGAGACCAAGTTCCGCGAAGGCGACACCTGCACTTTCGCGCACGATTGGGCGGTGACGGCGACGCTCGAGACGCTGGACTTCGACCACGGCAAACTGACGCTGGCGATCGGCTCCAAGCGCGACGCGCCGCCGGAGCGGATCAGCCTAGCGCCGGATGAGAAGATCCTCTCCAAGTCGCTGGGCAATGCCATCGAGCGCCTGGTCAATCGCTATCGCCAACGCGGAACACTGCCCTCCGCTCTCGCCGATTTTCTGCACCGCAGCCGCCCGCGCCTGCAGGGGAATGCCGAAGGGCCCATCCTGCCGCCCGGCATGGACTTGGTAGAGGGTGCACTCCAAGTCGCGCTCGCGATGCGCCGGACCACGCTCTGCATACAGGGTCCGCCCGGCTGCGGCAAGACCTACGTGGGCGCCCACGTCATCGCGGGGCTGCTGCGCGCGGGGAAGCGCGTGGGCATCGCCTCCAACAGCCACCGCGCCATCAATCTGCTGCTGGCGGGCGCTTGGGAAGCGGCGAGAGCAGTGGGGCTGCATCCCGAGACCGCCAAGGTCTGCCGCGACGAAGCCGACCTGGAGGGGCTGCCGGAGGCTGTGATCCAAGTCGGTAGCGGCACCGACCTGTTCGACATGGCCAGCCTGCCGCAACTCATCGGCGCCAGCGTGTTTGCCTGGTGCGGCGAAGCGGCCGAAAATCAGCTCGACTACCTGTTCGTGGATGAAGCGGGTCAGGTCTCGCTCGCCAATCTGGCGGTGATGGCCCCGTGCGCCCAGAACATCGTCCTGCTCGGCGACCAGATGCAGTTGGGGCAGCCCATACAGGGCTCGCATCCCGGCGAGAGCGGCCTTTCCGCGCTGGAGTATCTGCTGCAGGGGCAGGCCACCGTTCCCGACGATTTCGGCATCTTCCTGCCGCGCACGTGGCGCCTGCATCCCGGCATCTGCAACTTCATCTCCGGCGCCGTCTATGAGGATCGCCTGCAAGCCGAACCGCACACCGCCGCGCGTGTGCTCACCGGCGCCTTCCCGGCGTGGCTGACGCGGTCCGCGGGGTTGCTCTACATCCCGGTGGAGCACGAAGGCAATATCTACGAGAGCGTCGAGGAGGCGGAGCGGATCGCGGAACTGGTGGCGGATCTGCTGCAGGTCTCCGTGCGCTCTACCGAGGGCAAAGCGCGGCGCCTCAAGCCGGAGGACATTCTGATCGTGGCGCCCTACAACATGCAGGTGCGGCGATTGGAGCGGAGACTGCCGGGCATCCGCGTGGGCAGCGTGGATAAGTTCCAGGGGCAGGAGGCGGCCGTGGTGATCTTCTCGATGTGCGCCAGCAGCGGCGATTCCGCGCCACGCGGGGTGGAGTTCCTGTTCAACCGCAACCGGCTCAACGTCGCGATTTCGCGCGCGGAGACGCTGGCAATCGTGGTGGGCAGTCCCGCGCTGGAGCGCACGAACTGCTCCAGCGTGGAGCAGATGCGGCTCGTCAATGTCTACTGCCGCGCGGTGCAAGAGGGCTCGCCCGGCGGGCAGACTATGGAAGCGGGGGCAAGATGAATCAGGCAGGAAGACCTCCGCACAGTCCATTCGCCGAACCGGCGCGCGCCGTGCCGGGCAAGCCGCGCGAGGAGCGCCGGCTCAATCTCTACATCGACGGGTACAACTTCTACGTACCCTTAAGCCAAAGCGGCAAAGAGAGCGACTACGAACTCGCCTGGTGCAATTTTCTCAGCCTCGGCGAGCACCTGGTGCAGCGGCTCGCGCGCGAACAGCCGCACTTCGCGGGCTGTACGCTGGGAGCGGTCAAGTACTTCACCGCCACGATTCCGGAGGGTATGCCCAGCAACCCGTCCGGGATCCAGCGGAAGTACAACTGGCTGGACGCGCTGAACTGCGCGAGCGGGGGCAGGGTTGAGATCATCCACGGCACCTTCCGCGCGCGCAAGCACCGCTTCTACATCGAGCGGGCGGAGTTGGATAAGCTCGCGCGCTCCGGCATCCCGATCAATTTTGAGGTGGCGGCGCGGCAGCAGACCTACCGTCCGCAACTGACCGTGCACGAAGAGAAGCAGACCGATGCGATGCTCGCTTCCGCGCTGGTGACGGACGCGGCACTGGGGAGGTTAGGAGGGACGTCCGGTTCGCCGGCCAGTGCGCGGCTGCAGACCGTGCCGCTGCACCGCACCAATACCCGCCCTACCCCGGCGGCCTGCCATGCGGCGGTGGTGCTCAGCGCCGATATCGATTTCCTGCCCGCCGCGGAGATGGCCGCGCAGGTCTTTGAGTGCCCGGTGGTGGTGGCGTTCTCGTATCCGCACGAAGGATACGAGGTCAGGGAGTTGGCCTGCCGTTCGGAGGGGCTCTCGGCGCTTCACATTTCGAGTGAGGAGTTGCGCGGCTGCATGCTGCCGCGCCAACTCGTGTTGCAGGACGGCAGAAGAGTCAGTCTGGGTGAATTCAAGAAGACCCACTTCGGCCAGGTTCGGGCCAGCGGCGGCTGAGGGGCGAGGCTTCTGGGCAAAAGATAAAAGGGTCGAATCGACCCTCTTGTGATATGCTTGCCGCCTCGGTTGATGGAGGTTGCGCTGCCGGCGCGGACCGCCAAAGCGATTCTTGCATGCGCCGCGGCCTGTCACGTCGCGACTGCACTCCAGGTAGTCAAGCTGGAGCAACCGCACTTCAGAAAGGGACGGAACAGAGAATGCGAAGCACTGTAGCCAAGTTAGCCATCGGTTTAGCGATCACTGCCATCGGGATGTTTGGCGCCGACAGTCAGGTCGGAACCTGGAAGCTGAACGTCGCGAAGTCCAAGACCACCAATGCCAACAGCCTCACAAGCCGGACGGAAGTTTACGAGGTAACGCCGGACGGCGGGGTGAAGGTCAGCAGAACGGACCAGCGGAAGGATGGCACTTCTCCCAAGTACAGTCAGGTCTTCAAGTATGACGGCAAGGACTATCCTGTCACGGGGGCCCAGTATGACACCATCTCCGCCAAGCGAATCGATGCCAATACGACGAGCTATGAAGTGAAGAAGACGGGGGGGAAGTATCGCACGGCGGGCCGGATCGCGGTTTCCAAGGATGGCAAAACGAAGACGCAGACGGTCGAGGGTACGGACGCTGACGGCAAACCGATCACCTCAACTTTGGTTTACGACAAGCAATAGCCGGAGGAAGAGCCACCCTTCGGGGTGGCTTTGTTTTGTTGATCTTGGGGGGGGCGTGGAAGAGGGCTCGCACCTCCACTTGTGCTGATTCAGCGTGAAATGGAGAGTCTCGCGTTCCCCGTTTGCGAGGATGCCGCCTGGTTCGGATCTGGCCGGTCCTTCGAACTTCGCGACACCACCCTCACCCGCCGTAACCAACGGGCGGCCGGCCATCAGCACCGGGCCGGTCAATGCCTTTGCAATCAATCGCCTTTGCAATCAATCTGAAACACCTGATTCTGGAGACAAACGGAACTGGTGCTTCGCGCACTTGCACCCCTGGAACGCTCCGTCAGTCCCATCCCACCAGAGCCCGCCTTTCCGGGAGCGGGTTCTTCCGATAATTGATATTTACAGATCTCCTTATCCGACTTATGATGAGGTAGACCCACCTGGAGGTGGGGCTAAGTGTCATGAGCTACTCCACGGACTTCCGGAACAGGGTGACAACGGCGGCAAAAGCCGTGGAAGCGGTGCGCTCCGGACACCGCGTCTGGGTCCAACCCGGCTGCGCCACCCCGACGCCACTGATCGAGGCGCTGCTCGGGCGTGCGCCGCTGCTGCACGACGTGGAAATCGTGCATATGCTGACTCTCGGCAAAGCCGACTACACCCAGCCGCGCTATGCCGGAATCTTCCGCCACAATGGGCTGTTCCTGGGCGAGAACGTGCGTCCCGCGATCGCGGCGGGGCGTGCCGATTACACGCCGATCTGCCTCAGCGAAATCGAGAAACTGCTCTGCTCCGGCCAATTGCCGCTGGATGTAGCGTTTCTGCAGACCAGCCCGCCGGACCAGCACGGCAACCTGAGCCTGGGCGCCAGTATCGATTGCTCTCTCACGGCGGCGCAGTGCGCGCGGTACGTGATCGTCGAGGTCAATCAGAATATGCCGCGAGCGTTGGGCGATGCGTTTATCCATGTGAGTAAAGTCTCGGCGATTGTGGAGACTTCGCGGCCATTGCTCGAATTGCCCGCCATCGCGTCTACCGAGGTGCAGCATCGCATCGCGCGCAATGTGGCCCAACTGATTCCCGATGGCGCCACGCTCCAACTCGGCATTGGCGGCATTCCGAATGCGGTGTTGGAAGCGCTCTATGACCGCAAGGATCTGGCCGTGCATAGCGAGATGTGCCCGGATGGCGTGGTGCCGCTGATTGAGGCGGGCGTGATCACCGGCGCGCGCAAGACTCTGCATAAGGGGAAGGTGATCGCCGGCTTCGTGCTCGGCACGCGGCGCATTTTCGACTTCATCCACGACAACCCGATGTTCGAGTTCCACCCCACGCAATATACGAACGACCCCTTCGTGATCGCGCAGAACGATTGTATGATCGCGATCAACTCGGCGATTCAGGTGGATCTGACCGGGCAGGTGTGCGCGGATTCGATCGGCTCCACACCCTATAGCGGCTTCGGCGGGCAACTCGATTTCGTGCGCGGCGCGGCGCGCTCCAAGGGTGGCAAGCCGATCATCGCCCTGCCTTCCACGGCCAAAGGCGGCACGGTATCGCGAATTGCGCCGATGCTCGATGCGGGAGCGGGCGTGGTGACGAGCCGCGCGGATGTGCATTATGTGGTGACCGAACACGGCATCGCCTACCTGTGGGGCAAGACGTTGCACCAGCGCGCGGAAGCGCTGATCGCGATAGCGGAACCGAAATTCCGGGACGAATTACACGAATATGCCGAGCGGAGCCATTACGTGCACGCTCACGAACATCTGGAGGTCGCATGATCGATCACGCAGCCAAACCCGACCGCGGCCGGGTAGATCTGAACTCAGAGGAATGCAAGGGATGCGGGCTGTGCGTGGAAGCCTGCCCGCCCAAAGTCCTGCGTCTGGCGGACCAGTTGAATCACTACGGCTATCACACGGCGACCTGCGCGGGACCGGGCTGTACCGGTTGCGGCATCTGCTTCTACGTGTGTCCGGAGCCCGGCGCCGTCACCGTATTGCGGCTCGCGGCGTGAGGAGGATGCGATGAGAAAACAGATCACCAAGGGCAACGAAGCCATCGTCAAGAGCGCCATTCTGGCCGGATGCCGGGGATTCTACGGCTACCCGATCACCCCGGCGAGCGAAATCGCCGAAGCCGCCGCGCTCTACATGCCGCCGGCGGGCGGCACCTTCGTGCAGGCGGAGAGCGAAGTGGCCGCAATCAACATGTTGTATGGGGGAGCGTCTACCGGTATCCGCGCCATGACCGCATCCAGCGGGCCTGGGATCAGCCTCATGCAGGAGGGCATCAGCTATATCGCCGGTGCGGAATTGCCCTGCGTGATCGCGGACATCATGCGCGGCGGACCCGGCTTGGGCAACATCGCGCCCGAGCAGGGCGATTATCACCAGGTGGTGAAGGGCGGCGGACACGGCTGCTATCGCACGCTGGTGCTCGCGCCCAACTCCGTGCAGGAGATGGCCGATCTCACCTACGACGCCTTCGATCTGGCCGACCGCTACCGCAATCCCGTCTTCGTGCTGGCGGATGGCTACATCGGCCAGATGATGGAGCCGGTGGAGTTCCATGCTCCCCGCCCATTGCCGCGCTGCCCGGATTGGGCAGTGGATGGCACGGCGGAGACGCGCAGGAACCTGATCAGTTCCATCTATCTGGAGCCGGACAAACTGGAAGCGCACATACGCAAGCTCGAGGCTAAATACAAGGTCGCCGAGCGGGAGGAAGTGCGCTACGAGGATTGGCGCACGAGCGACGCCGAGATCGTGCTGGTGGGCTACGGCATCGTCTCGCGCATCCTCAAGCAGGTGGTGGAACAGGGTCGCGAACAGGGTCTGCCGCTGGGCCTCTTGCGGCCGATCTCGCTTTACCCTTTCCCCTCGCAGCGCCTGCGGGATTTGAGCCGCACCGCCAAACTGTTCCTGGTAGTCGAGATGAGTACCG
>CAIRBY010000170.1 GCA_903876865.1 uncultured Acidobacteriia bacterium | reverse complement strand
ATCACCAGCAGCACGTTCGGCGTGATCTCTTCCTTCCGCGCCCCGCGCCGCGTGCAACTCGCAGCGAAGATCAACTTCTAATTCGCTTCGATAGCTACAAACTCGGAGGCCGGCTTACACCGCAAGGTGGGCCGGCCTTTTAGTTTGAGTAGGACAGGCCTACGGCACGATCCCAAGCTTTTTTCCTACCTTCGCGAAGGCCTCCAGGGCACGGTCCAGTTCCGCCTTCGTGTGCGTACTCGCCACAATCGTCCGCACCCGCGCCCTGCCCTTAGCCACCGTCGGGAAGCCGATCCCCGTCGCCAGCACGCCCTCCGCGAACAACTCCCGCGAGAGCTGATGCGCCAGCGCCGCATCCCCCACCATCACCGGCGTGATCGGCGTCTCGCTGATCCCCGTATCGAAGCCCAGCCCGCTCAACCCCGCCTTCAGATACCGCGCGTTGTCCCACAACTGCTCGATCCGCTCCGGCTCCTGCTCCAGCACATCGAACGCCGCCAGGCACGCCGCCGCCACCGCCGGCGGATGCGAGGTCGAAAACAGAAACGGTCGCGCCCGGTGATACAGGAACTCGATCAGATCGCGACTCCCGCACACGTACCCGCCCAATACGCCGATCGCTTTCGAGAGCGTCCCCACCTGCACATGCACGCGCCCGTGCAGCCCGAAGTGATCCACCGTGCCGCGCCCGTTGCGCCCCAACACGCCCGACGAATGCGCGTCGTCGATCATCATGATCGCCCCGTGCTTCTCCGCCGCCTCCACTAAACCCGGCAGCGGACCAATGTCACCGTCCATGGAAAACACGCCGTCCGTGATCAGCAGTTTCCGCCCGGGCACGCCATCGAGTTCGCCGAGAATCCGCTCCGCCGCCGCCACATCCTTATGCGCAAACACGTGGATCTTCGCGCGCGAGAGCCGGCAGCCATCGATGATGCTCGCGTGATTCAGCTCATCGCTGATGATGTGGTCTTCGGGCGTCAGAATCGCCGACACCGTCCCCGCGTTCGCCGCGAAGCCGGATTGGAACACCACGCAGGCTTCCACGTTCTTGAACGCCGCGATGCGCTCTTCCAACTGCATGTGGATGCGCATGGTGCCGGAGATGGTGCGCACTGCGCCCGAACCCGCGCCGAATTCCCGCACCGCCGCAATCGCCGCTTCTTTCAGCTTCGGGTGCGTCGTCAGTCCAAGATAGTTATTGGAGGCGAGGTTGACCACGTCCTTCCCGTCAAAGCGCGCTTCCGCCGCGCTCGCCGATTCCAGAATGCGCAGGCGCTGATAGGTCCCGGCTGCCCGCCAATCGTCCAACTGCTCCCGTAAATACAACAGGGGATTGCTCGTTGAGGGAATGCTCATTACGCCTCCAGCTTGCGGTAGCCGCCGGAAAAATAAACCAGCGGGGCTTCGTCCGTCACCAGGGTCCGCATCATCTCGCCCACCAGAATCTCGTGATCCCCCATCACCATGCGCGAATAGACCGCGCACTCCATGGCGCAGATAGCGCCCGGGAGTAGGGGCACTCCGGTGACTCCGGGCTGCCACTCCACGCCACTGAAACGGTCGTGGCCGCGACGCGCAAAGCGGTCGGAGAGGGCTTGTTGATCGCCGGACAAGATATTGATTGCAAAGTATTTCGCCGTGCGGAAGTGCTCGATCGCGGCGATTCCGTGTCCAAGACAGATGAGCACCAGTGGGGGGTGTAAACTCACCGAGGTGAAACTGCTGACGGTCAGCCCCTGCGGCGCGCCGCCGGCATCCAGCACCGTCGCGATGGTAACGCCGCTCGCAAACCGCCCGCAGGCGCGGCGGAATTCCTCGCTCGTGACCGGCTTCGCCGAATGTGGAGCGGGTTGCCCGCCCGATTGCCCGAACGTCTCGCTTGACATGAGTATAAATTCAATCTTATCATGTGGTTGACTGATGCGGGAACCGGGACTGTTCCGCGCCTGATAGCTGCGCCCAATACCAGGAGGCTGTTTTGATCAAGCTGGACATCATTAACGAAGTAGTGAATCGCACCGGCATCACCAAGACCAAAGCCGAAATGGCGGTCGAGACGGTCTTTGAATCCATGAAAAAGGCCCTCGAGCAGGGCGACCGGATCGAATTGCGCGGCTTCGGCGTTTTCAATGTGAAGCCCCGCAAGACCGGCATCGGCCGCAATCCGCGTACCGGCGCCGAAGTCTCCATTCCGCCCGGGAAGGCCGTGCGCTTTAAGCCCGGCAAGGAACTCCAGACGCTGCAGTAGATGGACTGGCAGCGCGACGGTGTACTTTGTCACCAGAGGACCCTTCTACCGCACCGCAACCGCTTTTTGCACAGAGCGGTGCCGGTGAATTTTTCGCCGTTCCATTGCCAACCCGGAGCCATCGCTACTGGCTTCATGCCCTCCTGTTTTTTGTCACTCTGCTGAGCACCTGCGTGGTCGGGGTCGCCCTGCAGGAGGATTTTTCCCGCAACGTCCCCTTCGATGTGGAACATTCGCTCGATATGTGGGGCTACCTCTGGCACACTCCTTCCGCCCTCACACAGGGATTGCCCTTTTCCCTCACCCTGCTGTTGATTCTGCTGGCGCACGAGTTCGGCCACTACGGCGCCGCCGTGTTCCATCAGGTCGATTCCAGCCTGCCTTACTTCCTGCCCTCTCCGTTTTTGGGGACCTTCGGCGCGTTCATCAGAGTGCGCTCCCCCATCTACTCGAAACGGTCTCTCTTCGATATCGGGATTGCGGGTCCGCTCGCCGGTTTTGTGTTCCTGGTCCCGGCGCTCGCCATCGGTCTGTCATTTTCCAAAGTCGTCCCCGGCATTACGCATCAGGGTTCGATGCAGTTCGGCGTACCCCTGCTCGAGTGGCTGCTGAAGCGCGCCATTTTCCCCGGCGTGGCGCCCGCCGAGATCTACCTGCACCCGGTCGCGCGCGCCGCGTGGGTCGGGATGTTCGCCACTGCCATGAACCTGCTTCCCATCGGTCAACTCGATGGCGGCCATATCTTCTATTCCTTTTTTCCCCGGCGCCACAAGACCGCCAGCAAACTGCTTTGCCTGCTGATGCTGCCACTGGGAAAATTCTGGTTCGGCTGGTTCGTCTGGGGACTCGCCCTGCTCTGGCTCAATCGGCGCCACCCCACCATCTACGATCCGAGCGTGCTCGACCGGGACCGCCGCAAACTCGGCTATCTCGCGTTCGCCATCTTCCTGCTCTGCTTCAGCATCTCTCCGCTCTCTACTGGTGACTTCTGATGAAAATCACCGCCACCATCATCACCCTCAACGAAGAGCGCAATATCGCGCGCGCCATCGAAAGCCTGCGCTGCTGCGATGAGATTCTGATATTGGATAGCGGCTCCACGGACCGCACCGTGGAACTGGCCGGCAACCTGGGAGCGCGTGTGATCGAGGCCGGTTGGCGCGGCTATGCCGGGCAGAAAAACTGGGCAGCCGAACAGGCATCGCACGATTGGATCCTCTCGCTCGACGCCGACGAAGCGCTCTCTGAGACTCTCGAAGCCGAGATCTGGAACGTGAAGAAGTCCGGCCCCCGCTTTGACGCGTACACCATGCCGCGCCTCGCCCGCTACCTGGGCCGCTGGATCTACCACTCCGGCTGGTATCCCGATCGCAAGGTGCGCCTCTACGACCGGCGAAAATCGCAGTGGGTCGGCGATTTCGTGCATGAAAGCGTCAAGCCGCACGGCAGCGTGGGACACCTGGAGCACGACCTTCTCCACTTCACCTGCGAATCCATCGCGGAACACGTCAAGACCCTGGACCGCTACACCACGCTCGCCGCGCAGGAACTGGCCGCGCGCAAAGTGCGCGTCCCGCTGACCAGCCTCATCATCGATCCGCCCTGGAACTTCATCAAAACTTACTTCTTCCAGCGCGGCTTTCAGGACGGCCTGGAGGGTCTGATCATCGCCTACATGGCGGCGTTCTACACGTTCCTCAAGTACGCCAAAGCGAGAAACATGCTCTGATGCGCATCCTCCACCTCGATGCCGGAAAAGAGATGCGCGGCGGACAGTGGCAGGTGCTGCGCCTCATCGAAGGCCTTGCCGCGCGCGGTGTGGAATCCACCCTGCTCGCGCGGGCCGGCGCGCCGCTCTACCTGGGTGCACGCAAGCAGGGATGGCGCGTACAGCCGCTCGGCATCACCCGCCTCTTCTCCAGCCTGCGCGGCCACGATCTAATCCACGCGCACGATTCGCGCAGCCATACGCTGGGCGCGCTGGTGGGCTCACGTCCGCTGGTGGTCGCGCGCCGCGTGGCCTTCCCCGTCACTTCCCCGTGGAAATACGGGCGCGCCCGCCTGTACCTTGCCGTCTCGGAGTTCGTGAAAGGGGTACTCGTCGCTGGCGGCGTCCCGGCTGACAGAGTGGTCGTGGTCTACGACGGCGTCCCGGCGCTCGATGTCGCCCACGGCAGCGAAATCCTCGGCCTGGAAAAGGATACGGCGATCCTCCCGGCCCTGGGCATCAAACTCATCACGAACCTGGAGACGGATCTGGCGCGCGCCCGCATGCTGGTGTATCTCACCGAATCCGAGGGGCTCGGCTCGGGCGCGCTGCTGGCCATGTCCGCCGCGATTCCGGTGATTGCGAGCAATGTGGGCGGACTGCGCGAGATCATCCATCACGGCGAAACCGGATTGCTGGTCGCCAACGAACCCGCGGCGATCCGCGACGCGATCCGCCAACTGCAGGAAGATCCTGCGCTCTCCCGGCGAATTGGCGCCGCCGCGCGTCATACTGTACTGGAGAGGTTCAGCATCGCCCGCATGGTCGATCGCACTCTCGAAAGTTATCGCCAAGTGCTGCACTCATGATCGAATCGATTCTCGCCCTGCTGTTCGGCCTCATCTTCGGCAGTTTCCTGAACGTCTGCGTCCACCGCTGGCCACGCAACCGCAGCGTGGTGAAGCCGCGCTCGCATTGCGTGCGCTGCCGCAAGACCATTGCCTGGTACGACAACATTCCCGTCTTCAGCTACCTGCTGCTGGGCGGGCGATGCCGCCACTGCCATACCCGCATCTCGCCACGCTATCCGCTGGTGGAGTTCCTCACCGGACTTGCATTCTTCTATTTCGTCTCCACCCTTGGCCCCACCCTCGCCGCCCTGAAACCGTGCGTGTTCTGCGCCATGCTGATCGCGCTCATCTTCTGCGATCTGGAGAAGCGCATCCTGCCCGATGAGTTCACCAAAGGCGGCATGGTGATCGGGCTGGTGTTGGCCTGCTTCGTGCCCGTGCCCGACATCACGGCGCAGGCGATTTTCTGGATGATGGGACGCAACCTCACCGGAGCATGGGCCTCGCTCGCCGAATCCGCCTGCGGCGCGGCGCTTCCCGCGTTCTTTCTGTGGGGGGGCGGCTGGCTCTATTTCAAGATCCGCCACCGCGAAGGCCTCGGTCTGGGCGACGTGAAACTGATCGCGATGGTCGGAAGTTTCTTGGGTCTGCGCGGCGCGCTGCTGACGCTGATTCTGGGATCGCTTTCCGGCTCCATCCTCGGCCTCAGCTACATCAAGCTCACCGGCAAGGATCCCAACACCTACGAACTCCCCTTCGGTACCTTCCTCGGCGCGGCCGCCCTGCTGGTAGCGATCTTCGGCACGAAACTGCTGCCGCTATAGAGATCTCGTCAACACCGATCGCACGCAAAGGCGCAAAGACGCCAAGAGGATCAAACCCCAACACCGCGATCCCAGATCTTAAATTCGCTTGCGGCTTCGCGCCTCGCGGGTTGCGTTTCAGGGATCACACCATGCAGGGCAAAGTCGCCTGCGACCGCGCTTCTAAAAGTCGCCGCGAACTGAGCCGTCGTTGGAGGAGCATGCGTGCCGGGCAAGCCCGCCGCTCTCCAGCACTTCGCGCACTTTCTGCGTGAGCACCGACGGGGTAAACGGCTTTTGCAGGAACGGCACTTCCTGAGAGAGGAGGCCTGTCTTCTCGACCGCGTGATCGGTATAGCCGGACATGAAAATCACCTTCATTCCGGGGCGCGCCGCGGTCAGGCTCGCGGCCAGTTCATTGCCGCTGGACATCGGCAGCACCACGTCCGTGATCAACAACTGAATCCGCCCCCGGTAGCTCTTCGCCAGGCGCTGCGCTTCGGCCGGATCGGCCGCATCCAACACGTGATAACCGGCACGGACGAGCGTATCGCGGATCAGGTGGCGCACCCCCTCCTCATCCTCCACCAGCATGACCGTCTCCGTCCCGCGCACGATGGCCTTCTGCTTCACCGCAGGCTCGGCGGCAACCGGCTTCACACAGGGCAGGTACACTCTGACACTGGTGCCGCAGCCGGGAGAGCTGGTTACTTCCACGCTGCCGGCGCTCTGTTTCACAATGCCCATCACCGTGGAAAGCCCGAGACCGGTGCCCTGCCCCGTCGCCTTGGTGGTGAAAAACGGTTCGAACAGCAGTGCCTGCGTGGCCGCATCCATGCCGCTGCCGCTATCCCGAACCTCGATGACGGTGTATGCTCCCGGCTTCACCGGTCGCCGCAGTTCCCTGCCGGACTGCGCGTCCAGTTGCGCGGGATGGGTTTCGATCACCAAGGTGCCGCCGAGAGGCATGGCGTCGCGCGCATTCACCGCCAGGTTCATCAACACCTGCTCCAGCTGACCGGCATCGGCCTTCACCACGCCTATTTCCGGATTGAGCAACAGCCTGAGATCGATATCTTCCCCGATCAGCCGCCGCAGCATCGAGGTCAGGCCGCGCACCACATGGTTGACTTCCAGCACCTGGAACTGCGGAGCCTGGCGCCGGCTGAAGGCCAGCAACTGCTGCGTCAAACCCGCCGCGCGCTCCTGCGCTTTCAAAATCTGCTCGGCCGCGTAGTAGTTGCCATCGCCCGGCTCCAGGCTGCTCAGGATCATCTGGCTGTAGCCTGCAATGATCGTGAGCAGGTTATTGAAATCGTGGGCCACTCCGCCCGCCAGCAGCCCGACCGCTTGCATCTTTTGCGCCTGCCGCAGCCGGTCCTCCAATTGCTGGAGGGGTGTGACATCCGAGACGGTCACCAGTTCCACGCGGTGCCCGGCATACCGCAGCGACTGCCTTCCCACTATCACGTCAATCACACGCCCATCGCGCGCGCAGTGGCGCCCGGGGCCGTCATGGGGGTGCCGCGCCTCGTCCTTCAGTTCGAGACGGTCCAGGCTCATGCCGCGGAACTGGCGTGGGCCATATCCGTAGAGTGTGATGGCGGCGCGGTTGGCTTCCAGAATCTTGTGGGTCTTCGGATCCAGCACCAGCATCGCCTGCGGGTGCGCCACAAACAGAAGTCGGAATCTTCGGTCTT
>CAIRBY010000169.1 GCA_903876865.1 uncultured Acidobacteriia bacterium | reverse complement strand
CGGACTGGGGGTTTTGCCGGACGGCAGGATCCTCGTCCAGCAATACCAGCCATACGCCGGCGCTACGATCCGCGCGCTCACTCCGCAGCCCATGCCGTTCCTGGTGCCTTCCTTCCAATCGAAGACAGACTCTTCCCCGGGAGTGCGCCAATGGACCATGCTGGTCACCAATACCGGAGCGGGCGCCGCGTTGAATCCACGCGTGACGGCGATGGCGGTGAGCACGGCCGGCGGTCCGGGTCCGGTCTCGCTAGGCACCAGCGCACCGATCTCGATCGCACCGCAGATCAGCGCAGGCGGGACTTCGACGTTCTCCATACTCGTGAACTTCCCGATTACGAGCCCGATCACGCGCGCCACGTTGAGCGTGACACTGACGGATGATAGCGGACAGGTCTACACGGTCGCGTTCAACAACGTCTTCCGATAGGCTGCCGCGGTGAGGGGCAAACTGTAACACGGTCGCCCCTCACCGATCTGGTAACCTGTGGGGACCGTGACGAACGAGCAGTGGGACCGGGTCGAACAACTTTTCGCCACTTTGAGCGAATTGCCCGAACCTGCCCGCGTCCGCGAACTGGCTTCGATCGCGGATGAGGAGGTTCGCCGGGAAGTCGCCTCCCTGCTCAGCCATGCCGGACCGGGCGACGTGGTGGCAGACGCGATCGGCGCCATGGCCGCTGAGTTACCCGTATCGGGGCGCGACCTGACCGGCCGCACACTCGGGCCCTACCGTGTCCGCGCACTGATTGAGCGCGGCGGCATGGGTGAGGTCTATGAAGCCGAGGACTCCCGCCTGGGGCGGCGCGTGGCGCTCAAGCTGCTGCCGGAGTTCGATGGGCGCGACTCCGGCCGCGTCCGCCGCTTTCAACTCGAGGCGCGCGCCGCTTCGGCCCTGAACCACCCCAACATCGTCACCATCTTCGACGTCGGGCAGGCCGAAGGCGTCTTCTACATCGCCACGGAGCTGGTGGTGGGGAAGACCCTGCGGCAGTTGATGGCGCAGGGCCCGGCACCGCTCAAGGACGTGGTCGCGATCGGCCTGCAGGCGGCAGGCGCGCTGGCCGCCGCGCATCACGCGGGAATCGTTCACCGGGACGTGAAGCCGGAGAACATCATGATCCGGCCCGATGGCTACATCAAGGTTCTGGATTTCGGCTTGGCGAAGTTGCGGGAGCAGTGGAGCTCGGAGAATCCGCTCTCCCTGACGGCCTCGGGCGTGGTGATGGGCACGGCACGCTATATGTCGCCGGAACAGGCGCGGGGACAGGCGACGGACGCGCGCAGCGATCTCTTCAGCCTGGGCGTTGTTTTGTACGAATTGCTCAGCGGCCGCAGACCATTCCCCGGCGAGACTCCGGCGGACACCATGGTGGCCGTGCTGAATCACGAACCCGATGCGCTGGACGCCGCCGTGCCGCGAAAGATGCGGGACACTCTGGAAAAGTGCCTGTGCAAAGATCCCGCGCAACGCTACCAGACCTGCGACGACCTGGCCGCTGATCTGACCGCGCTGAAGCAGGACCTGGATTCCGCAAGCGGGGCATCCGCCGTTGCGGGGCTTTCGCGGAGCGGGCGCTGGTGGCGCGTCGCGCTGGCCGCGGGCGCAGTGGCGCTGCTGGCGGGCGCCATCTACCTTGTGCGCCCCGGCGGGCACCGCTGGTATGACACGTTCCGCCTCACCAAGATCACGGGAATCGGCCAGGCCGCCTATGGCGTGCTCTCGGCGGATGGGAAGCAGATCGCCTACTCCGCCACCTTCCCAGACGGCAGCCGCAACCTCTGCGTGCGCACACTGGCAACGGGCACCACAATGGAACTGCTGCCCCGCGCTGCGGTGTCCTACTACTCGCTGGTTTTCTCGCCGGACGGAACTCAACTCTATTACGTACTGCACTACGCGGGCCGTCCCGCCGAAGCCAACGGGCTGTATCGAATGTCCGTCGGCGGCGGGCGCGGGGAGAAACTGCTGGAGAACATCGCCGGCGGCACGGTGTTTTCACCGGACGGAAAGAAGCTCGCCTTCGTGCGGCGCGCAGCGGCGGGCGGCCTGGGCGGCAGCCGGCTGATCACGGTGGATCCAGACGGTTCCGGCGAGAAGGAAGTCTACCGCGGCACGGATGAGTTCGCCCTCCAGACCTTTGCCTGGTCCGCGGACGGCCGGGAGATCGTATTTCCGCAGCAGCTTCGCACGCAGCAGGGCATCTCGACCAGCCTGCTCTCGGTCAGTCGCGACAGCGGTCCGCCCCGGATGCTGGCGAAGTTGGGGAGGATTTTTGTCTACTCCCTTGCGTCGCTTCCGGACGGCACGGGCTTCCTCGTGAATATGATGGACGTGGAGTCCGGCCTGGCCCAGATCTGGATTGTGGCGAAGGACGGCGCGGCGCGGCACGTCACCAACGACCTGGCTTCGTACGTGGCGTTGAGCGCGAGCCGCGACGGCCGCAAAATCCTGACCACGCAACCCAACCGGCGCTCCAGCCTGTGGGTTGTGGACCGCGACAACCCGGGCAGCGCGCACATGATCACCGAGCCCGCGGCGCGGTACGATCACCCCATCTGGCTGCACGACGGCCACATCGCCGCGGAGTTGTCTGACGCCGGGAAATCGAATCTCTGGGTGATGGCGCCCGATGGACGCGGTGGGCGGTTGCTGCTGGCGAATTCGCCGGAATTCGATATCGACCTCGACACCTGCCCGGACCGGGACGATCTGGTCTTCTCGTCGCGCCGGAACGGAGTCCGCAACATCTGGCGGGTGCGCCAGGATGGCACCGGGGAGAAGCAACTCACTTCGGTCTCCTATGCCCAGTTTCCACAGTGCGTGGCCGGCGGCTCGGTGATCTACCGCTCGACCGTGAATCAACAGATCATCGCGCAGCAGGTGTCACTGGATGGCGGGCCGTCTTCCCCCAGCCCGATCTCCTGGGATCAGCGTGTTTCACCGGACGGGAAGCTCATCCTGGCGAGGTTCCGGGACGAAGTCACCAGCGGGGACCGGGTCTCGATCCGCACCCGGAGGGAGGGCGGGTGGTGACGACCTTTTCCGACCCCGGACTGTTCGCCTGGGCGCCGGACAGCAAGGGCTTCGCCTACACGGTCAGCCAGGCGGGCGTGGAACAACTCTGGTACCGGCCTGTAACGGAAGGCGCGTCGCAACCCTTGACCGGCTTCGACAAAGATGTGATTTTCTCCTTCGACTGGTCGCCGGATGGCCGGCACTTAGTGATCGCACGCGGACGGATCGCCACGGATCTGGTATTGATCGAAGAAATCCACTAGTATTCTTGCGCGCGGGCACGGCGGTTTCGAACGATCCGGCTCCCCGCCCCTCGTACGCCACGCCGCACGCTAAACCGGGCGCATGTTCGCGCAGCCATTGGGCCGTGGGCCCCTGAGCACTTCCCTGCAAGTGCTTAATTCAGAGTCGCAGTCACTGGGGTGGATTGGCCCACGTTGTTCACCAGCGTTACGGTCACGGCGGTGATCGCCTGGGTGCTGCCGGTGACAGTGAACGTCTCCGTGAAACTGAACTGGCTGCCGAACGGAGCCGCGCTGGCGCCGCCGAAATAGCTGGCGAAGGTCGGCCCAACCGGTACGGTCAGGGTGGTGGTCTGCAGGTTGCTCCCGGTCGCCGCCGTGAACGCGAAGATTGCCTGCGTGAGTTCCCGATCGGTCACATAGCCGATCACGGTAACGGTGAACCCGGTAGAGGTGCGGGTCGCCGTGACGGAAGTGGCTGTGGGAGCGAGCGCGGCGATGCGGATAGTCCGGGTAGGCACGGGCGCTGGCGTCACGTCCGCACCCGCCGCCTGCATGGACGCGGTGATGGTGATCAGGC
This sequence comes from uncultured Acidobacteriia bacterium, assembly GCA_903876865.1. Lineage (GTDB taxonomy): Bacteria > Acidobacteriota > Terriglobia > Bryobacterales > Bryobacteraceae > Solibacter. The sequence goes on along the minus strand of CAIRBY010000169.1, from coordinate 3,617 downwards.
CGGCTACGCTGCCCGTCTGCACCCCAACGGTCGTCAGCCCGTTGGTGGAACCCGCGGGGACGGTGATACGGGCGACGCGTCCGCCGGTGGCGAATTGAATGGTGGGATCGTCCCCACCGTTATCCGGCGCGAAAGTCAGGGTCAAGGTCACGGCCACATCGAGCGGGAAGCTGTTGCCGAGCGAGAGTTGCACCACCGGCTGCTGCAACGGCGGGGAGGTCGCCGAGATGCCGCTGAAATTCAACGGCGGCGCGGGCGGCAGGGCGATGCTGAGGGAGTAGCTCTTGCTGGCGGTAGCGCCGGAGGCGTCCTTCAGCGTCACGGCGAGCGTGGCCGCGGCGGGCGCGGTGGGCGTGCCGGAGATTGCACCGGCTGCCGAGAGCGTGAGGCCCGCCGGCAAACCGGTGGCGGTCCAGGTATAGGGCGTGGCTCCGCCGGTCGCGGCGAGGGTGGCCGAATAGGCGGCACCCACAGTGCCGTTGGGCACGGAAGCGGTCGTGATCACGAGCGGCGGGGCCGCGACGGCCAGCGTGTACGATTGCGTGGCGGTCAACCGGGACGAGTCCGTGACCGTGGCGCTCACTTTGAAACTCCCTGTCGCAGTAGGAGTGCCGCTGAGAACTCCGGCGGCGGTGGCCGTCACGCCGGCCGGAAGTCCGGTCACAGTCCAGGTGTAGGGCGGCGTCCCACCGGACGCGCCAAGGTTGGCGGAATACGCGGCACCAGCAACCGCGTTCGGCAGCGCAAACGTGGTGATGGTCAAGGCAGGAATCGCGGCCGTGATGGAGACGGGGAAGCGAGCGCTCGCGGTATTCGGCGCCGCAGCGGCTGCCGAATCTGTGACCGTTGCCACCACAATGTAGTCGCCGGGCGTGGTCGGCGTGCCCGTGACCGCACCGGTCGCGGAGATGGAGACCCCCGGAGGCACTCCGGCACCCGAGAAGGTGTACGGCGGCGTTCCGCCCGCAGCGGAGAGTTGTCCAGTGTACGCCACGTTCACCTGACCGTTGCCCAGCGAGCCGCTGATGGTGAGGGGGATGGGTTGAGGCGCGATCGCGATGGTCACGTTCTGGGTGACGTTGGCGTTGGTGCTGTCGGAGAGCACCACTCGGACGGAGTAATTTCCCGCAGTGGTGGGCGTGCCGGATAGGGTGGAGCCGCTCGCGCTGGTGCCTGGCGGCAGCGTGCCGGTGATGCTGAAGGCGTAGGGAGGCACGCCGCCCGCGCCGGAGAACACGATACTGAGCGGCGTTCCTACCGTACCGCTACCGCCGCCGATCAGGCTGAGCGGCGCGGGTAGAATGATGACACCGAAGGTCCCGCTGTTGGTGACGCCATTGAAATCCGTCACCTGGATTCCGAAGGTGAACGGCCCGGGCGTCTTCGGCGTCCCGGAGATAAAGCCGGTAGGAGCCAGCGTGAGGCCGGGGGGGAAACTCCCGCCTTGCAATCCAAACGTATAGGGAGTGGCGCCGCCCTGAGCACTGACAGTCGCCAGATAAGGCACGCCAACCGTGCCGTTGGGCAAGGGACTGGTGGTGTTGACCTGCACCGGCGGCGGATTGACGGTGAACGAGAGACTGCGGCTGACGGTCACATTCGTGGAATCTTTCAGGACCACGGCGACGGTGTAGGTTCCGCCCACCTGTGCGAGACCGCTAATCTGACCGGTGGTGGGATTGACGCTCAGCACCGCGGGCAAGCCGCTGACCGTCCAATTGTAAGGCGGTACGCCCCCGGTACCGATCAGCGTGGTGCTGTAAGACTGGCCTGCCGTGGCGCCTGGCAACACGTTGGTACTGATCGCAAGCGACGGAGTGAGGGTAAATGGCAGGGAGTTCGATGAGCCGAAAAACGGATTGACCACAAGCACCGGAACGGTGGCAATGGTGGTCAGCAGAACATTCGAGACCACGGCGGTCAGCCGCGTCGGACTGATGTACGTGGTGGGGAGTTGGGTACCGTTGAAGCTCACGATGGAAGGGGGAACGAAGTTGGTTCCGTTCACCGTCAGCGTGAGGGTGGCAGAACCCACTGGCGTCGAATTCGGCGAGAGCGAAGTCACTGTGGCCGCACCCACGACAATCAACTGGCTGGTGGCCGAGGAACTGCCGGTGTGGGTGCTGTTGCCTGGGTAAGTCGCCAGGATATTGTGCACTCCGGGCGTGAGCGCGCTAGTGGTGTAGCTGGCGGAATTATTGACGATAGCACCGGTTCCAATTGTGTTGCCACCTTCGGAAAAGGTAACGGTGCCATCGATGGTTCCAGAACCGTCCAGATTGGAAGACATCGTGACGGACGTGCCAGCCTGCACGACATTCTGGGGGAGATAGAGCGGTGCGCCAATGAAAGAGACGCCGATGACATAGAACGAAAGGGAACCCGAGGAGACGTCGTTTGGCTGGACTACCGAGATCCCCGCCGCTACGGGTTTAACCAGCAGGCTGGCCGGGATGCTGGCAGTGATATTGCTGGCATCTGTGAACGTGGTCGTCAAACTCACAGTCCCGCTGGAGGGAGTGGTCCACTGCACAATCGTGCCTGGGAACGAACCGCCCGTCAGTGTAACCGGCGCAACGAAATTGGTGCCTTTCAGGGCGATCGTGGTCGCGGCCGCACCGGCGCTTGCGGAGATGGGCTGAACGGACGTGACCGTCGCGTTATCGACCACTTCCACACTGATGCTGGGCTGGATCGTGTTTCCCCAGAAATCGGAGACGGCGGGCAAGAACGTAAAAACTCCCGTAGAGGTGGGGTTGCCTGCCACTCCAGGGCCACTCGCGTAGGTAGCCATCCCTGGGGGCACGGTCCCACCAACCGCCGAAATCGAATAGGGAGGGGTGCCGCCTGCCACGAAGTTGATCTGGGGATAGTCCACATTGTGCGTTAACACAGCGAGTGCCGGTCCCAGCGAAGTCAGCGGAGGATTGAGCGTAAAAATGGCCGGCTGCGAGGTGCCGGTGACTTCGGTGACCGTAATGTTGACGTTCACTGAGCCAGAGACCACAGTCGAAAACAGGGCCGGGGGAATCACGACACTGTAAAACGAGGGGTCCTTGGCCACGCTATTGAAGGGGAACACCGTTGAGACGTTGGTGAGCGTGTTCGTCCACGTGATATTGACGAAGCCGGTAGGAGCGAACGCCGGCCCGGTGGACGGAGGGTACAGGTACAAAACGAAGCCATTCGGCAGGTTCGAACCCATCGTGACCCCCGTAACGGGAATACCGCTGGGGCTGCTGTTGATGATCGAGACATCCATACTCCCGATAACCGGGGGATTGGCGCCCCACGACTGAGACACTGCCACCAACGCCAACAGCAAACCGAGTCTGGCCAGCTTCGCTCGCATATTTTACGCCTCCGGGCTTACTTATTATGACCCAAAATGAAAAAGCCCGATCCCCCAAAAGGGGACCGGGCTAAAAGGTTTCCTGCTATGCGCGCACCTGACGTTAAGCGATCTGCGGAGACCTCGCGTGGCTCATGATCGCTTCCATCTGGTCTTTCAAATGCAACTTAATTTTCTTCAAGCGTATTTCCTCCAACTGCTCCTGGTCAGTCAGGTGGGGAAGCGCTTCGAGCGCGTCCAACTTGTGGGCGAACTCGGTGTGCTG
>CAIRBY010000168.1 GCA_903876865.1 uncultured Acidobacteriia bacterium | reverse complement strand
GAGCGTGAGGTTCCACTCCGTCAGGCGAGGCAGCCGCAGGCTGGGAGAAAAGGCGTAGCTCAACAGCGCGGAGATGATGCCGTATTTGCCGTTGGTGAATTGCGTGATGCTGAACGGGCCGCTGTTGATCAGGTCCGTGGCGATGCTCAGGCTGGAATCGTAAAAGAGGCCTCCGCCTGCGCGCAACACCATGCTGCCGTTTTTGCGGATGCGCCACGCGGCACCCAGGCGGGGCGCGAAGTTCCGGTAGACCACCGGCCAGAGCGGGCGGGTGAAGCCGGATTGCACGGTGCCGCTGGCCGGGTCCAGAAAATAGGTGGAGGGCGTGGCGCTCGGGGATGGGTTCAGTTCCCACCGCAGGCCGGGCGTGAGCGTGACCCGGGAGGAGAACTTCCAGGAATCCTGCGCCCACAGGGAAAGCTCGTTGACCTCGGTTTGTGCGCTGATGGCCGGGGAACTCCCCAGCCAGAGGTTGCGCTTGTCCGTGAGTGAGGTGATATCGTCCGCGATCGCGCTCAGCGAACCCGTGGCGTCGCGGCGTACCGGCACCATGCGGCGGTAATCCACGCCGAAATGCAGAGTGTGTGTGCCACGCTGCCATGCTGCCGATTGCACGGTCTGAAACTGCCGCTGCCGCCGCGTGCCCTCGTTCCCCACCACGACCTGCCCGACACCACCAATCGAGAAGCGAACCAATTGGTTGCACGTCAGCGCGGCGGGAAACAGGTAGCTGGTCATCTCCGCCAGGTTGCAGCCGGAGGATTCGGCCTGTCCCGCGCGCGTCCAGTTGGATTGGGCCTCGGCCTGCGATTCGTTGACGCGCAGGTCCACCGTCCAGCGCGCGTTCGGCCGCAGGTTCGCGCCCGCGGTGAAACTGCGGAAGCGTAGGTCAAGGCGGTTGATCTCGCTAGCGCCGAATTCGTTGGAAGAGGGGGAATCGTTGTAGCGGCCGAACAGGGTGATGCGCGACGTCAATGCGTGATCTACCCGCACCATACCGCTATCCAGTTGAGAAGGGCGCGTATTGCTGCCGTTCCAGGTGGCGAGCCCGCTCCCGAGCGCCGCTCCATTCGCGGTGGGGAAGAGGTTGAGGCCGGGCTGAATCCAGGAGGGGGCGGCGGCGCGCGTGCTTTCGGAAGGCACGGGCTGGCGTGAAATGTAAGAGCCGCGCAACTGCATGTGCTGGTAGCTCAGGAAGAAGAAGGTGTGATTGCGGCGCAGCGGTCCGCCCAGCGAAGGGGCGATATCCTGCAGGCGCAGCGGGCCGCGCGGGATGGCGCTGGCGTTGGCGAACCAGTCGTTGGCGGAGACCGCTTCATTGCGGAAGCGGTATACCGCCGAAGCGTGAAACTCGTTGGAGCCGGAGCGGCTGGTGAGGGAGACGTTGGCGCCCGGCAGGCGGCTGAGTTCGCTCACGGCGTTGGAAGTCTCTACGCGGAATTCGTCCACCGCTTCTACGGGGAGCAGCGAATCCAGGCTGCCGAACGCGCTCATGGCCGGCAGCACTCCGCCGGTCGCCTGCGCGGGCAAACCGCCGCCGGTTACGCCGGTGTTGGCGCTGGCTCCATCCACCGTGAAATAGTTGGCATTGGGACGCTGGCCGTTCGCGGTGAACTGTCCCGCTTCGCCGCGCGTGGCTGGGGTGACGTTGGTGCCGGGGGAGAGTTCCAGCAACCCCAGGATGCCGCGGCCGTTGAGGGGCAGTCGCTGGATCTCTTCGCGGAAGACGCGCACGCCGATGGAGGAATCCTCCTGCCCTAGCAGCGCCGCCGTGCCCTCCACCGTGATGGTCTCCTGCACGCTGCCGATGACCAGGTCGAAATCCGCCCGCGTCGGCTCCAGGCTCGCCACTTTCACATTAAAGCGGATCATGGTGCGGAAGCCTTCCCGTCGCACCGTCACTTTGTAAGCTCCTGGTTCCAGGGAGCTTACGCTATAGAAACCATCCACCGCGGATTCCGTATTGCGGCGGAAGCCATTCTCCTCATTGACCACCGTGATGGCCGCCTGCGGCACCGGGGATTGGGAGGGATCGAGCACGCGGCCATGCAGATACGCCGAGGGCTGCGCCGCCGCCGGGATCGTCACTATCAAGCATGCGAGAAATGCGGAGACCAGTGGGCCGGCGCTCGTCATCATGTCTAAATCTGCGTCGTAGGATGCTGCCTTAAGGTCATCCTACGACACTAGACGGGGGATTTGCCGGATGCGGTACGTGAATTTGGCCGAAAAGACACGAAGGGGAGAGGCATTCGGGCGAGGCTTCGCCCAAGCGGAACAGCCTATGCGTGAGGAATCCGCTTACCGTTCGGCAAGCAGTTTCTGGGATTGTTCGATGCGCGCCGCCAGTTGGGCCATCGCCGCGCTCAGTTGAGCGGGGGGATTTTCCGCCGTGCGCTGCTCTCCGCTGCCCGCGCCCAAGACCTGTGCCAGCAGGGTTTCCACGCGACGGGCGGAGGCGAGCAGGTCTTCGCTCGCGGGTTGCCAGCCGGCGGCTTCGCCGACAGCGGGCTTGCTCACCGCGCCGCTACCCAGACCAGCCAGTACGGGAGCTACCGTATTCGAGATGCGCTCGTAGTCTTTCGCTAGCGCCGCCAGGTGTTCGCGGCCCAGCGTGTGCAACGTGTGGCGGTCTTCGGCGGACATCGCCTGTTCCGAGACGGTGGGGAACTGCTGGGCCAAGCGGCGCAGCGCATACGCGCGCGTCATCGCCGAATCGGTCCATTCCAAAACTTGTCCGCTAAACCGCTCGAACTGCGGCCGGCCTCCGAGGCGTTCTTCAATTCGCGCCGGATAGGGTGATTTATCGGGGCCGGCCGCGTCACGAGCAGCCAGTTCCGTATGGACCGGCTGGTTGCTTGCGGGGAAACTGTTGGCAGAGAGAGTGGCGTCCGTGAACCGCACCACGACGTGGGGCAGGCGGTCCAGTTGCGCGTGAATCTGTTGCTGGCGCTGCGGCGCGATGCCGGTGCCAGTGACCAGCACGTCCTTACCCTCGCGGCTGATGGCCAAAGGGTCGCCGAGATCGGCGCCGAGCTGGTGTAAAGCGGAAACCACCTGCAACTCCCCGGAGAAAGGTGAGGGCGTGGTGGTTTCCGCGGCGGGATCGTTGAAAAGTGCCGGCGGCACGCCAGGTTGGCGAGGCACGCCGCCGGTGGTTCCAGCTGAAATGGTGCTTGCGGGAGGAGTTTGCTGGTCGACCAATTCCGTCATTTCCACCCAATCGTGATTGCGAAATTCGAAGCGGCCTTCGAGCGGCTCCAGATCCGTGCTGCGCAGTTTCAAAGTGGCAGACGTCAATTCGCTATCGCTTGTGGTGGTGGTGATGTCGTAAGAATTTGCTTGGGACGCAACCGCGTCCTCGTAATGCGCCAGGCTGCCGCGCCAGTCGGCATACGATTGCGCGCTCAGCGGATCGTTCCAATCGTAGTGGGCGGCTGCGAACATCGTGGCGACTTCCGCTTCCCCGGCCACGACCGGGGCGATGGCCGAAGTGACGCCGGATACTCCGATGACGCGCGTAATCTGGTGGCTGCGGGTAGTGATGCGCACGCGGCGCGTGGCGGCGGCACGCGAGTGAGAGATCGCGGCGGCTTTCCTCAACAGTGTGGCTGCTTCCACTTTCGGCGTCTCGCGCAGTTGGTGCACCAGGACCACGCTCAGGGCGACCGCGAAAGCGCCGGAAAGCGCCCAGCGCAACGGCGCATTCTGCCGCGGCGAAAGCCAGCGGGAGAGGCGGGCGCTCAGGGACTCGGCGGCGAGTTCGGCTTCCACACCTTCAAAATCCAGTTCTTTCCAGGCTTGCGGGGCGGGCGGCAGCATCGGTGCGAGCACATTCTTGCGATATCGCACGCACTCGCCGATCACGCTCTGCAGTTCTTCCACCTGCGCGCGGCATTCCCAGCAGGCTTCCAGGTGAGCGCGCACGTCGCGGGCCTTGCCGCGCG
>CAIRBY010000167.1 GCA_903876865.1 uncultured Acidobacteriia bacterium | reverse complement strand
CCGACTATCAGAAACTCTTCCGCCGCGTCACCCTCCACTTAGGCTCCGCGCCCGACCTGCCCACCGACGAACGCCTCCTGCGCTACCGTGACGGCGCCCGGGATACGGACTTGGAAGCGCTCTTTTTCCAATACGGCCGCTACCTGCTCATCTCTTCCTCCCGCCCCGGCAGCCTCCCCGCCAATCTGCAAGGCCTCTGGAACAACTCCAACACCCCGCCGTGGCGCAGCGACTATCACTCCAATATCAACATTCAGATGAATTACTGGCCGGCCGCAGTCACCAACCTATCCGAGTGCGCCTTGCCCTTCTTCGATTACGTCAATAGCCTGCGCGGCGTGCGCACCGAAGCCACGCAGCGTTACTATCCCAAGGTGCGCGGCTGGACCGTGCAGACCGAGAACAACATCTTCGGCGCCGGCAGTTTCAAGTGGAACCCGCCCGGTTCCGCCTGGTACGCGCAGCATTACTGGGAACACTACGCCTTCACCCGCGATCTGACTTTCCTGCGCCAGACCGCCTACCCCGTCCTAAAAGAAGTTACCCAATTCTGGGAGGATCATCTGGTCTCCCGCGCCGATGGCCAGCTCGTCACGCCAGATGGATGGTCGCCCGAGCATGGACCCGAGGAACCCGGCGTGACCTACGATCAGGAAATCGTCTGGGACCTCTTCACCAACTATATGGAAGCCGCGCAGGCGCTCGGCGTAGACGCGGAGTATCGCGCCAGAATCGGCCAACTCCGCGAGCGTCTTCTCAAACCGAAGATCGGGGCATGGGGACAGCTTCAGGAATGGCCGGAAGATCGCGATGACATTCGCGACCTGCACCGCCACGCCTCGCACCTCTTCGCGCTCCATCCGGGACGCCAGATTTCGCCCTTCGCCACCCCGGAACTCGCCGCCGCCGCGAAGGTCTCCCTGCTCGCGCGCGGCGATGAATCCACCGGTTGGGCCATGGCGTGGCGCATCAATTTCTGGGCCCGCCTGCTGGATGGGGACCACGCCCACTTACTCCTCCACAACCTGCTCCACATCACCGGCAAGGGCAACAACATCGATTACGGCAAGGGCGGCGGCGTCTACGCGAACCTGTTCGACACCCACCCGCCCTTCCAGATCGATGGGAATTTCGGGGCCACCGCCGGCATCGCGGAGATGCTGCTGCAATCGCACGCGGGAGTGATCGATCTGCTCCCGGCGCTGCCCAAGGTCTGGCCCGAAGGCTCCGTCACCGGCTTGCGCGCGCGCGGCAACCTCACCGTGGACCTGACCTGGCGCGGCGGCAGGTTGACCGAGGCCCGCCTGCTCTCTGGCGCGGATACAAAAACGACCGTCCGCATCAACGGACGGTCGCGAGAAGTGCTTCTAACCTCAGGCCACCCGCTCACCCTCCGCGACTGACCCGAGTAGGACAGGCCATCGTCTTTCGTGGCCTGTCTGCTTACTTGCCTGTCTGCTTACTTGCCTGTCTGCTCACTTGCCTGTCTGCTTGCCTGCTTGCTAACTTGCCTGCACCTAGCTCTTAATCTCTACCAGGGCCTCTGGCGCCTTCCCGCTCAGCACGCTCTCCGCATCCTCCGCCGTGAACGTCTCCACCTTAGAAGAGATATTCATGGAGCAGAACTTCGGCCCGCACATCGAGCAGAAGTGCGCGTCCTTGAACCCATCCTCCGGCAGCGTCTCGTCGTGCATCGATTGCGCCGTCTCCGGGTCGAGCGATAGCGCGAACTGCTCTTTCCAATCGAACTTATACCGCGCCCGCGACAGCGCATCGTCGCGCTCGCGTACTCCCGGACGGTGCCGCGCGATATCGGCCGCGTGCGCTGCAATCTTGTACGCGATGATCCCCGCCTTCACATCTTCGCGATTGGGCAGGCCCAGGTGCTCCTTCGGCGTCACGTAGCAGAGCATCGAGGCGCCGTACCACCCGATCATCGCCGCGCCGATCGCGCTCGTGATGTGGTCGTAGCCCGGCGCAATATCCGTCACCAGCGGCCCCAGCGTGTAGAAGGGCGCTTCGTAACAGAGCTCTTTCTCTTTGGTGACCTGCATCTCGATCTGGTCCATCGGAATGTGCCCCGGACCTTCGATCATCGTCTGCACGTCGTACTTCCAGGCGATCTGTGTCAGTTCCCCCAGCGTCTTCAACTCCGCGAACTGCGCGGCATCGCTGGCATCGGCCAGGCTGCCCGGACGCAAGCCATCGCCCAGAGAGAAGCTCACATCGTGTTTCTGCAGAATCTTGCAGATGTCTTCGAAGCACTCGTACAGGAAGTTCTGCTTGTGATTCTTGACCATCCACTCGGCCAGGATCGACCCGCCGCGGCTCACGATGCCCGTGACACGCCTGGTCGTCAGCGGAATGTGCTGCACCAGGATGCCCGCGTGGATCGTCATGTAATCCACACCCTGCTCCGCCTGCTCTTCGATCACTTCGAGCATCACCTGCTTGTTCAAATCCTCCACGCGGCGCACACGCGAAAGAGCCTCGTAAATCGGTACCGTGCCAATCGGGATCGGCGACGCGTTGATGATCGCCTTGCGGATACCCGGGATATCGCCGCCGGTGGAGAGATCCATCACCGTATCGGCGCCGTATTTGACCGAATATTGCAGCTTTTCCAGTTCGCCCGCGATATCGCTCACCACCGAGGAGTTGCCGATATTCGAATTGATCTTGCACTTCGACGCGACGCCGATGCACATCGGTTCCAGATTCGTGTGATTGACGTTGGCGGGGATGATCATCCGTCCACGCGCCACTTCCGAGCGGACCAGTTCCGGCGAGATGCATTCGCGCTGCGCGATGTATAACATCTCTTCGGTGATGACGCCCTGCCGGGCGTAGTACATCTGCGTGCGGACCTTATCGTTCTGACGTTTGGCTACCCACTCTGTGCGCATGACTGCTCCCCCTCCT
>CAIRBY010000166.1 GCA_903876865.1 uncultured Acidobacteriia bacterium | reverse complement strand
GAGCGCCGAAGACAAAGCCAAAGAACCGGCAGCCACCCGCCGTACCGATGGCGACTACGCGTTGAGTTACATCCAGCGCGTGGGGAATGGCCGCGTCTTCTATGAATCCCATGGCCACGACGAAAAGGTCTATGCCTTGCGCCCCTTCGTCGCGCATATGCTGGCGGGAATCCAATACGCCCTCGGCGACCTGAAAGCCGATGACAGCCCGAGCGCGAAATAGGTACTGGAAGTGCCGCCGCGATCCGGCCCCGCCGGAGTTCACAGGCACTGGTGCCCCGCCGCGTGCGTTTACGGTGGATGTGGCAGCAACCCGTGTGCACGTTCAGTTGCCGGTTGGCACTTTCGGATGCTACCGAGACAGTTGGTGGAGGCGGGGGGAGTTGAACCCCCGTCCGAAAAAGCCCGTACTGAAGAGAACTACGTGCGTATCCGGCCCATGATTTTCGTCAACTGCCCCAAGGTCCGGCAAGAGAAGCAGTCGCTTAGTCCGATTAGGTCTCAGCCGCCAGCTACGAACAGAAGCTCTTGGCCTATCCCGCAAAATGACGTTCGCTGACCACCGCGCGGGCTCAGTGGCTGGAACGGCTACTTAATTAATTAAGCAGCGTATGCAAACTGCGTGTTGGCAGTTATATGGTCCGATCGTTTTACGGGAGCTCGGAACCCGGCACGCCTCCCCACCACGATTCAATCCCGTCGAATCCGTTACGCCCCCACAATGGTGCTGCGTCTGGCAGGTACTACATCCCCATTCTACCACCCGCACCCTCCCGGCAGACTATAATCGGTATATGCGTCATTTGGGCAAATCGCTTTCTACCCTGTTCGTTTCCGTACTCCTGGCCGCGGCCCTCGCCGCCGGCGCGTTCGCCGCGCCGTTCGCCGCGCCGATGACCAAGATCACCATCGTCGTGAAAACCCAGTCGGGCAAGCCCGTGGATCGCGCCAGCCTGGTGGTCACCTTCATCCAGGGTCACAACATCGTCAAGCTCGGCAAAGCCATCCATACCACCTTCGAACTCCGCACCAATCAGGAAGGCGAAGCCACCATTCCCTCCATCCCCCAGGGCAAGATCAAAGTGCAGGTGATCGCCAAAGGCTTCCAAACCTTTGGGCAGGTTTTTGAAGTCAACCAGGAAGAAAAGACCCTCGACGTCACCCTGAATCCGCCGCAGCAGCAGTACTCCGCACACTAGCTCACGACATGATTTTTCCTCCCGATTCGATTCTCGAACTCCGCCACGAACTGGCCGAAAAAATGAACGCAGAGACCCTGACCGAGGCGGATGCTTTCCGCCAGGCACTTGCCGTGGACCCGAACGATCCCGCGGCCCTGCGCTTCCACGCCTTCACGGCGGAAGAGGCCGGAGATCTCACCCTCGCCGCGGATTACGGGCGACGGTTCCTCCTCGCCAACCCCACTTCCCATGAAGGCTATCTGCTGTTGGGCCGGGTTCTGCCCGATGCTCCGCTCGCCGCCGCCTATGCCTCCCTGGGCAAACTGAAGCTCCACTTCGATCCCGAAGCGCGCACCGAACTCGAACCCGGCAGCGTGCCTGCCGCAATCGTGGTACCGGCCGATGAACCGCCCGCCGTCACCGCCGAACTCGAGGCACACCGCCTCGTTCACGAACTCTTCGTCGCCGGCCTGGAAGAGATCGAGGCCCCGCTCGTGGATCGCTTCCTCGCGCGCCCCGCCGAAACTACCCCGCTCCTGCTCGGGATTCTGAACGCCTACGGCGAAGATCTGCTCTCTGAAACCGATGACGCCCTCGTCGTCCGCGCCCTCGCCCTCCTCGGCGAATTCGGCGATCCCGCCCTGCTCGCGCCCCTGGCGAAATTCATCTCGCTCGAAGACGATACCCTCGGCGGAGCCGCCCGCTGGGCCTTCCAGCGCGTCGCGCGCCGCCAGCCCGAGCAGTCGCTCGCCGTCATTCGCAACATCGCCACCGGCGCCGAACCGCTCGATCTCGCCTGCCTCGCGCAACAGATCTGCACCATGCCCGAAGGCGCGGGCCGCACCGAAACCCTCCTCTATCTCGCCGCCAATCTGGAAGCGCTCGATACCGATGGCGCCGCGCTCGTCGTCCTCAGCATGATGACCGCCGCCTACCTCATGGAAGGCTCCACCAGCGCTCTGGCCGCCTCCTTCGAATCCGAATTCGGCCGCTATCTCACCTCCGAAGCGCGCAAGGAATTGAAGAGTCTTCGCGGCGAAGCCGATCAGGCCCGCATCGATATTGCCGCCGAAGTCGATCCCGATATCTACGAAATCTGCCTCGAAGCTTTCGAAGCGGCGGATGAAGAAGAAGCTCAGCCCTACGTCCGCCCCGAACCCAAGGTCGGACGCAACGACCCGTGCTGGTGCGGCAGCGGCAAGAAGTACAAGAAGTGCCACCTCGGGTCCGCACAAAACTAGAACGTCGGAGAGACCAAATCATGCCTACCCGCTACATCCAAGCCCTAACCTTATCCATCTTTCTGGCCGGCTCCGCCGTAGCCGCCGACCACGTCCTGTTGACCAATGGCGACAGCCTCACCGGCGCCATCGTCAAGAAAGACGGCGACACGCTCACCTTCAAAACCGACCTGTTTGGCGTCGTGACCATGGCCTGGAAGGCCGTCAAGAGCATTACCAGCGATAGCGAAGTCAGCGTCGTACTGCCGGGCGGAGAGACCGTCAAAGGCAAGCTCTCCACCGCCGGCGATCAGTTGCAGGTAGCCGCGGCGCCCGCTCCCAAGAGCGCGCCGCTCTCTGCCGTCGCCACCGTGCGTGACGCCGCCGAACAGCACAACTTCGAGCGCCTCCTCCACCCCGGCATGCTTGAATTGTGGAGCGGCAATTTCGATATCGGCTTCGCCACCGCCACCGGCAACGCCCGCAGCGAGAACCTGACCACCGCCTTCACCGCCGGACGCTCCACGCGCACCGACAAGATCACCCTCTACTTCAACCAGGTCTACAGTACGGCCCGCGCCAACAACGTCACCAGCACCATCGCGAGCGCGCTTCGCGGCGGCTGGAAATACAACCGCAATCTCTCCCGCCGCATGTTCCTCAGCACCTTCAACGATTACGAACACGATCGCTTCCAGAACCTGAGCATCCGCTTCGTAGCTGGCGGCGGCGCCGGCTTCAAAGCGGTGAAGACCGAACACACCCAACTGGATTTCGACGCGGGCGTCGATTACCAGCGGGAAAATTTCATGAATGGCCTGAACCGCAATTCGGCCGAAGCCAACTTCGGAGACAACCTGCTGCTCAAGGTCTCCAAGGTCACCACGGTCACCCAATCCGCCCGCATGTTCACCAACCTCACCGATACCGGCGCCTACCGCGTCAACTTCGATCTCGGCACCACCACCGTACTGAAGAAGTGGCTCGGCTGGCACCTCACCGTGAGCGACCGCTTCCTCAGCAATCCCGTGCAGGGCAGGCAGCGGAACGATCTGTTGATCTCCACCGGTTTCCGCCTCACCTTCGCCCACTAAGCGGGCACACAAAAAAACGGCGGGGCCGAAGCCCCGCCGCTCTCTCCACTCTTCGATTTCCAGCCGTTACGCCAGATCGAACTTCTCCGGGTGCAACTGCGCATCGCTCTTCACGATCACAGGCTTGCCGAGGATCTCTTCGATCTCCTGCAGGTAGGTGTTCTGATTGCTCTTGAGCAGCTTCGCCACTTCCGGACCCACTCGCAGCATCACATCCTTCGTGTCCACCGCGCGCGCAATCTTGGTGGCTTCGATCAGAATCTCGCCCACCACGGTCTGCGGACTCTTCACGTAACCCGCGCCTTCGCAAACCGGGCACGGCGTGCACAGCGTACGCTCCAGGCTCTGCTTCACACGCTTGCGCGTGATCGCCACCAGCCCGAAATCGTTGAACTGCAGAATCTTGTACGGAGCGCGATCGGCACGCATCGCCTCTTCCAGCGCCTGCATCACCTTCTGGCGATTCTTGCGCTCGTCCATATCGATGAAGTCCACCACGATGATGCCGCCCAGATCCCGCAACCGGATCTGCCGCACGATCTCCTTGATCGCATCCGTGTTGGTCTTGACGATGGTGTCTTCCAGGCGATTGCTCTTGCCCACATACTTGCCGGTGTTGATATCGATCGCCACCAGCGCCTCGGTCTGGTTGATGACGATGTATCCGCCGGACTTCAACCACACCTTGGGGCGCAGAGCCTTTTCCAGTTCCGCCGTGACGCCGAACGCGTCGAAGATCGGCGTGGCGCGCGTGTACATCTTCACGCGATTCACCAGCGCCGGCTGGAAACGCTGCACGAAGCGCAGGACGGATTCGTAGACTTCCTCGTTATCCACCCACACGCTCTTGTAACTGCTGGTCAACTGATCCCGCAGAATCCGCTCCACCACATTCAAATCGTGATGAATGAGCACCGGCGCCGCGCGCCGCTCGGCCTTCTGACGCATGTCGAGCCAGGAGTTGTACAGGAACATCATGTCCGCCCGGAGTTCCTCTTCCGTGCGGCCATCGCCCGCCGTGCGCACAATGTAGCCGCCCGGAATCCCGGTGCGATTGCTCTGCAGAATCCGTTTCAGCCGGAGACGCTCGTCGTCACTCGGGATCTTGCGCGAAACGCCGATGTGATCGACGCTCGGCATATACACCAGGAAGCGGCCCGGCAGCGCGACGTGCGAAGTGATGCGCGCGCCCTTCTGGCCCAACGGCTCCTTGGCGATCTGGACAATGATCTCCTGCCCCTCTTTCAGCAGATCGCTGATCGAAGGCAGCGGGGGACGATCGCTGGTGCGTTCGGGGGTACGTTCCGGGCGGCTTTCGGGGCGCCCTTCACCACGGCCACCTTCCGGACGTCCTTCCCCACGACCACCTTCGGGGCGGCCCTGCGGACGGTCCACGCTGCGCTGCTCGCCGCGCTGATCGGGACGGCCTTCCCCACGACCACCGCCGCGACCTTCACCGCGACCTTCACCGCGACCTTCGCCACGGCCTTCGCCACGGCCTTCACCGCGACCTTCGCCACGACCTTCCCCACGACCTTCGCCACGAACTTCGCCACGAACTTCGCCGCGGCCTTCGCTGCGAACTTCGGCACCTGCCTCGGCGGGACGATCTTCTCCCTGCGGAGCGCGCTGTCCGTCCGGACCACGATCGCCACGGCCCTTGCGCCGCATGCGGCGCGAGACCCGGTGCGGATAGCGTCCGCCCTGCTCGCGCAGGGTGGCCGTCAGGCTGGTCGGAATACGCGCCGGCTCGGGCCCTTCGTCTTCCGTAATCTGCTCAGAGCCTTCTTCTCCGCCTTCGCCGGCCGCTTCTTCACCGGCTTCGCCTTCGGCTTCGAATCCGCCTTCGCCTTCCAGTTCGGCATCGCCGGCTTCGGCTTCGGCGCCTTCCCCTTCGGGCGCTTCGGGTTCGACACCCTCTGCGGCGGCGACGGGCTCCACCTCAGTTGCTTCCGGTGCTGCGACCTCGACAACATCTACCGATACAGCGGGCTCTTCCACCACCGGCGCGACTTCGGGCTCGACCAGCGCGGCAGCTTCCACAACCGCTTCCACCACCGGCGCGACTTCTACCGCCGCGACTTCCACCGGCGCCACTTCTACCGCCGCCACTTCTACCACCGCGACTTCGGCAACCACCACTTCCTGTTCTACGGCTTCGGGCTCCGCGGCTTCGGCAACCACCGCAGCGGCTGCTTCCGTTTCCACCGGCTCCGCCTCGGCTACCGCTTCCGGCGCCAGATCGTTCTCAGCCGTCTCCGCCGCGTCTTCCGCTTCGTACTCTCCGCCTTCCGGCTCATCACCGGGATGCGTGTATTTCGCCAGCGATTCACCCGGCAGCACGAAGAAATCGTCCTGCTCGGGATCGAACACCACGCGCGACTGCGTCACGTCGACCGGTGCGCTCTCGCTCACCGCTTCCACGGCAGGCGATTCGAAGCTGGTGTCGCCTTCGGCGCGCGGCGAATAGTATTTCGAATCCGGCAGGCCGCCGG
>CAIRBY010000165.1 GCA_903876865.1 uncultured Acidobacteriia bacterium | reverse complement strand
TCGCCGGCGTTGCCGAATTCTGTTTCCGCGTTTCCGAGCAGTGCTGGGGAGAAACTCTCGATCCTGCCAGTAAACGGAAAGAGCCGGTCTGGTGGGTGAAAGTGAAGCTTTCGAATGGCGTAACCGGTTGGACGGTCAAGGCCGACAATTTCGGCGACAAAGATGCCTGCGGGTAGCGACGAAGCTGTCCCGGTCGGGTTAGCAAGGCAACGGAATGGAGCACGGTTTGAGCCACTCCCGATCAGCGGTCTTGAAGTGGGATTAGCTTCCATGGGGCCGGCGGGCCCGTTAAATGGGGGCGCCACCGGAAGTGCGCCGGCACTTGCGATACGTCAAGCGCGAGATTTTTTCCGGGGCGTGGCTGCTTCCCGCTGGCCTAAGGACTGGGCGGCGGCGGCAACCACCAGCATATTCAAACTCACGCCTTCGCTTTCCGCCCGGGCCACCAATCGGGCGTGGAGACTCTTGGGCATCCGTAACCGGAATTGCCCGCTCGACCCCGCAGGCGAACTTGGTTTCGGTATGGGATCGCCGTGCTTCCGGCAACTCGCCAGGTAGGAGTGCACGGCATCCCGACCATTTGCGATGGCCTCTTCGGGCGTTTCACCGTCCGAGTGGCACCCCGGAAGATCCGGGTATTCGATCAGGAACCCACCGCCGTCCGCATTGGAAAGCGGGCGAATCGTGAATGGATACTTGTCGGCATTGGCTAGCTCAGTCATGGTCAGGATCCTCCAACTTGCTAATAAACTCCACGAAATCACGCACGTACCAGGGTTTGATCGGGATGTGCTCCGGCACGGTGGTTCTGCCCGCCTTCGGGTGCCGGAATGTCACGTGGCTTGTGCCGCCCTGACCGTCAATATCCACCCCGAAGCGACGCGCGACGACTTCCAGATCCTCGATGCGCCAGTTGCGGGCGTTGCGCCGCATCCCCGCAAGGATCTTCTTCGCATTGGACACGCCTACATGGTACCGAATACGGCACCACGGAACAATGTCGGCGGAGTGCTGTGCCATGAAAGCGGGTTGGCGGAGGAGCGGCGATCGGCTTTGGTGCCACGGCCTCTGGAGGGAGTTGCGGCACGAACGTGATGCGATGCCGGAGTGCGGCGAATGCGCTGGAACGGAGCGGGTCTATTCGGAGGGGATGGGAGGAGGGGGTGGTTCCGGGCTGAGTTCCGGAGTGGGCTCAACGATGCGTTCCAAGGTGAGGGAGAGTAAGGTGCCGCCATCCAGGGTCGGGGTGGCGAGACGCATGCAGCGGCGGAGTTGGATCATGCAGCGTCCGGAGGGCGGGGCGCTGAGCGGAATGGTGCCATCGGGATTCTCCATGACCATGCCGGAGAAGGTGACGGTGATGCGGTCGGGGCCGATGGCTTCGACGGAGATCGCGTAGGGTTCGCTGGGGATTTGCACGGAGGCGGGGGTGAGGCTAGCGCCACGGGTAACTTCGAGGAGTTGAGAGCGGGCTGGAGGCTGCTCGGGAGTCCAGCCCGTCCAGCCTTTTACAGTGAGAGTGACAAGGGCTCGTCGAGGCATGGTTGGGGATCGAGGATAACGTGGCCCGGCCAGCGAATCTCCACGGCGTCCACTTACAGGGGAGGGTGCCGGCGGAAGCGATCTGCTGCGGTGTCGCTTCCGCCAGCTGTGAGACGGGGGCTCGGTCCGCTTCAGGCCTTATCTTTGCGCAGTTTCTGCGCGACCTTCTCCACTTCGCCCCACACGCGGAGCAGATTGCCGCTCCAGAGCTTGCCGATCTGTTCTTCGGTGTAGCCGCGGCGGACGAGTTCGAGCGTGACGTTG
>CAIRBY010000164.1 GCA_903876865.1 uncultured Acidobacteriia bacterium | reverse complement strand
CTGGCGGAGACCACGGTGGTGGACCTGCTCAACCAGTTCCGCTTCGCCGATGCGGCGGACAAGCCGCCCAAAGCCGATCTGTGGTTGAACCGGCCCGGGACGTTCACCGCCGCCGACGCGGCCGTGTATCAGGGTTCCGGCATCCACGTGTTCTCGCTCGGCCACTCGGCGCCGGACTATCAGGAAGGGCTGCGCTTCTACGCGCGCTGGAACAGTTTTCTGGCCGGCTACAGCAACTGGCTGACGCGCATCGATCACGCCTCGGATTTTGCGCGCGTGCGCAGGGAGAAGAAGGTCGGCATCATGCTCACCATGCAGGATTCGCTGCACTTCCGCACGCCCGCGGATGTGGACGAGTTCTTCGCCATGGGGCAGCGCCTCTCGCAGCTCACGTACAACTTCAATAACAAGATCGGCAGCGGCTTTCTGGAGCGGCGGGATGGCGGCCTCTCTGTGTTCGGGCACTCGATCATGAGCCGGATGGAGAAGGTCGGGATGGCGGTGGACCTTTCGCACTGCGCGGACCAGACCACGCTGGATGCGCTCGATGCCGCTACCAAACCGACGGTGTTCACGCACGCCACTTGCCGCGGGCTGGTCAACGGACTGCCGCGCGCGAAGACCGACGAGGCGATCCGCAAGATGGCGAAGACCGGCGGAGTCATCGGGATTTCCTTCATCCGGTTCATGGCTCGCGAGCAGGAGCCGGTGGGCGTCACGCACGTGCTGGATCACTTCGATTACGTGCGCAAACTCGTGGGCGTGGAGTATCTGGCGGTGGGCAGCGATCTGGACGTGCTCGGCGTGGGCAATCCGCTGGGCACGGGCTTCCAGCCGAGCGGCCAGCCGAATTTCGAGCGCTACAAGTTCCACGTGGATAAGCCGGACCACGTGGCGACGGATGGCCTGGACCATCCCCAGCGCATGTTCGATCTCGCCGAAGGACTGATTTCGCGAGGCTACAGCGATGCCGATATCCAGCTGATTCTGGGCGGGAATGCGGTGCGGGTGCTGAGCAAAATCTGGCCGGCGGCGTGAGGTGCTACGGCGTCGGCGTGTCTGCGCCGGCGGGATAGTCGTTCGGCCGCAATTCCGCACGCTTGAACCACTTGACCAGAAACAATCCGGCGATGAGAAGCGCGGGAAGGGGGGCTGCATCGTTCCAATCCAACCCGCTGCGGATGGCGTGACTTGCGCTGGTTGCGGTCACCAGACCCAGCACCGTGTAGGCCGCGGCGCCGACCAGTTCGAATCGCCAGGCCAGTACGACGACCAGGAGTTGCATCGCCCAGGGCAGCGAGTTGATCACGATAAATCCCCAGGCCTGATCCCAGACCCCGGGCATGGGGCGGCGATCGAATGGTTCGCGGTGGAACTCGGGAGTGAGGCAGTGAAATAGAAGATAGACGATCGCAAGCACGTACGGAGCCCAGAACAGGATTTTCTTGGACGTGACAGACATCTTCCCTCCCTTTAAACGAGCGCAATTCCCAATCGGCGTTCTAGATTCTATCAACAATTTCCCCTGAGCCCTCAGCCTTGTGCGCCGCGCAGTACAATCACGGTGGAGCACCCATGCGTCTTCATACGTTCTGCCTCTGTCTGCTATTCGCCTGCGCCGCGCCCGCGCAGAATATCATGGATTCCCATGCGGATCTGGGCGTCACCCCGAAAGCCGGCACGATGGAATTCGATGCCGCTCACAACGCCTACCGCCTGACCGGCGGCGGCGCCAATATCTGGGCCAAGGAAGATGCCATGCAGTTCGCATGGCGGCGCCTCACGGGCGATCTCACGATCACGGCCGATGTGAATTTCGTGGGCACGGGCGCGGTGGCGCATCGCAAAGCGGTGCTGATGGTCCGGCAGGATCTGACGCCGGGTTCGGCGTATGCGGATGTGGCGCTGCACGGCGATGGGTTGACCGCGATTCAATACCGCCCCGCGGCGGGCGGGGAGACGCTGGAAGCGCGCGCCACTGTGACGGCGCCGCTGCGGTTGCGCCTGGAGCGGCGCGGCAACACCTTCACCGCGTATGCGGCCAAGCAGGGCGGGGAGTTCACCGCAATCGGCACGCAGACGGTGGCGCTGAGCAATCCCGTGTATGCGGGGTTGGGAATCTGCTCGCACGATGCCAACGTGCTGGAGACCGCGGTCTTCACCAACGTGCGCATCGATCAGGCGGCGCCGCGCTATCGCAGCAAGGTCACGGTGTATGACGTGAAGGCGCGCACTTCGCGCACGATGTATCAGGCGGATCAGATTGTGGAAGCGCCGAACTGGTCGCGCGATGGAGCGTTCCTGCTGATCAATACGGGCGGCAACCTCTATCGCCTGCCGCTGAACGGCACGGGCGAACCGGTCCCGCAGAAGATCGACCTGGGCGAGGGCGGCTTCCGCTGCAACAACGATCATGATTTTTCGGCGGATGGAAAGTGGCTGGCGTTTTCGGCATCGAGCACGGGCTCGCGCCAATCGCAGGTGTGGATGGCGCACGCCGATGGCACCGGCGCGAAGCTGATGACGCCGCCCGCGCCCAGCTATTTTCACGGCTGGTCCAGGGATGGGAAATACCTGGCGTTTGTGAGCCAGCGCGACGGCGTCTTCCAACTCTTCCGCACGCCCGCGGCGGGTGGCGCGGAGCAGCGGCTCACCACCAAAGGCTATGACGACGGTCCCGAGTATTCGCCGGATGGGAAGTGGATCTATTTCAACTCCAACCGCTCCGGCAATTGGGACATCTGGCGCATGCCGCTGGATGGCGCGGGGCCCGATGACGCGAAGGCCGAGCAGGTCACCAAGGACGAGTTGGAAGACTGGTTCCCGCACTTCTCGCCGGACGGCAAATCCATGCTGGTGTTTTCGTTCCCGAAGGGCACGAAGACCCACAACGAAAAGATGGCGGGCGTCTGCCTGCGCATCATGCCGGCTCCCGGAGCCAAGCTCAAGGGGGTTGCGCCCAAGGTGCTGACCACGTTCTTCGGAGGGCAGGGCACCATCAACGTGAATTCCTGGTCGCCCGATTCGAAGAAGTTCGCCTACGTGATTTACGAGCCGTTGCCCTAAAGCGGACGGAAGCGTTACCCACCTCCCGGGGGTGCGGCAAGTTTGCTATACTAAAACCTGCTGAAGTAGATCCGCACCCCTTCCTCTCGTTTACAGGTAGTCGGCTGGCTGATTCCCTTCCAAAACAAACAATAGATGACAAATTTTTCCGATCTCCCCCTTTCCGCTCAATTGAAGAGCAATCTTGTGAAGCTCAACTTCACAACCCCAACCCCCATCCAGAGCCTCGCCATCGAACCGGCGCTTGCGGGTCGCGACCTTGTCGCCACCGCCCAAACCGGTACCGGAAAGACGCTCGCCTTCGTTCTGCCGACGATCCAATTACTGGCAAACGAAGCAACGCATTCCGGCGTCCGCGCCGTAATCCTCACCCCCACCCGGGAATTAGCCCTCCAGATCAATGAAGTGTTTCTCAAAGTCGCACGCGGGACCGGCATCCATGCCGCAGTCGCCGTGGGCGGGATGAACGAACGCAGCCAGCTCAAGGCCATCAAAGCCGGAGCAGACGTGGTCATCGCCACGCCGGGCCGTTTCTACGACTTCATGAGCCGCAGCCTGCTGAAGCTGGGCGGCGTGCGCATTCTCATTCTGGACGAAGCCGACCGCATGTTGGATATGGGCTTCCTGCCCACCATCAAGCGGATCATGTCCGCGACCCCGGCCACCCGCCAGACGCTGTTCTTCTCGGCGACCATCGAACCCTCGGTGAAGCAGTTGGTGGAAGCGCATGTGCGCAACCCTGTGCGCATCGAACTCGGCTCCATCACCAAGCCTTCCGAATCCGTAGACCTGCACTTCTACGAAGTGGATCAGGACCGCAAGCAGGGACTGCTGGAAATGATGCTGGCCGATGAGCAGGGCAGCTTCCTGGTTTTCTGCCGCACCAAGCATGGTTGCGAGAAGCTGGCGAAGAAGCTTTCGATGAACGGCCACAAGTGCGCCGCGATTCACGGCGACCGCAGCCAGAACCAGCGCAACCAGGCGCTCAAGGGCTTCCAGGACGGCTACTACCGCGTGCTGGTGGCTACCGACGTTGCCGCCCGCGGCATTCACGTCGAAGGCATTTCGCACGTGGTGAACTTCGACCTGCCGCAGGTGCCGGAAGACTTCATCCACCGCGTTGGCCGCACCGGCCGCGCCGGCGCCAAGGGCGTTGCCTCCACCTTTGCCACCCGCTCGGAACGCTCCGACGTGGCGCGCATCGAACGCACGCTTTCGATCAAACTGAAGCGCAAGGAAGTCTCGGCGGATATTCCGCGCACGGTACACACCGGTGCGGCTCCGGTGATTGTGATGGCTCCTGCCGGCCGTCCCAGTGGCCGCATTGACCAGCGTCCCGCCGGCCGCTTTGAACAGCGTCCCGCCGGCCGCCCCGCAGCCAGCAACCGCTTCGACTCGCGTCCCAAGCAGTTCCGCACCACGTCCAAGTTCGGACGCCGCCCGGAACGCAAAGCAGTTTAACTAACTCTTAGAAATACCGAAGCAATGCAAATGGGGCGCCGCGGTTAGGGCGCCCCATTTGTATTGCAGATCGGGTTGAGTTCCTCCACGAGGCGGAACTGCCGCGCGGAACAATGGGAGGGATCGCAAATCTCGAAGGTGAAGCCTTTCGGCTCACGGGATTTGAGCAGGGTGCCGCTTTCCCTCAAGTGGCTCATCAGAGCCGCTTGAATGTTGTGCGATACCCCAACATACACCCACTCATTGGCGTTGGAGAGTCCGTAGACCCCCGGCGCCGTGGGTGCATTGCGTGATACGGAAACCGGTGTAAAGGAAAAACCACCGTAGCCTTCAAACGGCAAGTTGCACTCTTTCTACGAACACGCTCTTTGCGCGTACATCAGGTGCTGATCCGAAAAGGGGCAGCGCTGGCTCACGCCGGCACCGCGATGGTATGGTTCAGTACCAGGCTTGGCCACTTACCGCAAGGTTCGAGGGCCGGCGCTGCATTGCACTACTTGCGAGACGCGGAAGGCGCTTCGACGGAGTCAGTCGCAACATCGTCATCGTCGTCGTCAGCGGCGCCCTCTTCGAGGTAGCCCTCGCGAATCAGCGGTGCACCGTCTTCGCCTAAAATCGGCAAGCCGTCCTCATCGAGAATGTACATTTCATCCTCGTCTGGAGCTCCGCCGGGAGAGAGTTTGCGCTGCGCTCGTTTGGCAAGCTTGTCGCGCTGCTTCTCCATGCGTGCGATCTCTTTCTGCCGTTTCTGAAATGATGTGCGCGAACGCGTAGCCATAGCTTTGGACTCCTGTGAATCAGCGGCCGGACCTTAGCGCCGGCCGCCCTACTCCTATTTTAGGAGAAATTACCAGCGGGGTTCGCGACGCTGGCGAGGTCCACCGCCACCGCCACCGCTGGGACGACCACCGCCACCGCCGCCGCCGAAGCCGCGACCACCGCCGCCGCCCCCTTGGGGTTTCGGACGTGCCTCGTTAATGTTGAGCGCACGACCATCCAACTCGCTGCCATTGAGTGCCGCGATCGCGCGATCCGCTTCCGCGGAGTCCGTCATTTCAACGAACGCAAAGCCACGTGAGCGGCCAGTGTCACGATCGGTTACCAGGTTTACACGTTCCACATTGCCGTGCGCTTCAAAGAGCGTCCGGATGGAAGATTCAGTTGCTGCGAAATCCAGATTGCCTACAAAGATGTTTTTCATATCGTCGTCTGTCTTTCAATTGTTCGGGCTAGACTAGGCAGATCTAGATTCTCGGCCAGGTTGTTGCAGGACTCTCAAAAGGCACCTTAAGTATAGCAGGATCAGATCCTCACCCCGCTTTGACGCATTTTACCTGACGGCGACATCCCATATCTTCTCCCGCTTGGACTTACCCTGCGGTCCCTCCACCTCCAGCGTGACCGTATAATCGCCTCCGGCAGTGTATTGGTGGACGGGGTTTTGCTCCGTGGAACTGGTTCCGTCGCCAAAATCCCACTTCCAGCGGGTGGTTTCGCCGGTGGAGCGGTCGCGGAAAGCCACCTCCCGGCGCTCCCGGTCGAGCACCTGAAAGCTCCAGTTGGCGTCGAAACGGCGGAATTCGGGTTCCAGGGGCATCAGGCGGAAGGCTACCAGCTCATCGGCCTTCCCGTACATGGTGTGCTGGCGGGAGAGGTTCCAAAAGGCGTGCTTTTCGCTGTTGGCGTCGTCATAATCCAGAATTGCCCAGGCGAGGCCGATCAGTTTGTTCTCCGTCAGCACGCTTTCGACCGCCCGCGCCGGACCCTCGCAGCCGGCGTAATCGAAGGGGGTGATCCAGAATTCCAGGGTCAGGCGCCCGCTTTCGCCGGGTTTGAAGTTGTAGTTGTAGGCGGCGTTGGCGTAGGG
>CAIRBY010000163.1 GCA_903876865.1 uncultured Acidobacteriia bacterium | reverse complement strand
CGACCACACCGCCACCGCGAGCAGTAGTCCGGTGCGGGTGCCCAGCACATCCATCAGTCTCCCGCCGAGCGTAAACGTCATCGTGTAGGCGAGCACGAAGGCGAACACGACGCGCGAATACGCCGTGTTCGTCATATGGAACTCCGCCGTGATCTGAGGCGCGAGCACGCTCAACACCTGCCGGTCCAGGAAGCTGAGAGCGGTGGCGGCGAAGAGCAGCCAGCAGAGCAGCCAGGCGCGGCGATGGGAGATGGCGGTCAGATGAGGTCTCCCGCGGCCGCCGGCCTCGCCCTGTCTCGCTCTTGCAGCGTCATCAGGATCAGTGTCACATGTTCCGCCCTGTCCCTCGCGCTCATCAGAAGCTGAAGCGGGCGACAAGCTGCAGCACACGCGGGGAGCGCGCGCTGGTGATTTGTCCGAAACCAGGGGAGTTGAAGATGGCCCTCCCGTTACTGGTGGCCACGGTCAGCGCCGTCGCCGGCATGTTGAGGTTGGTGTGGTTGAACGTGTTGAATGCATCCAGGCGGAGTTGCAGGCTCACCTTCTCGCGCAGCGGAAAGGTGCGTACGGCGGAGACGTTGAGGATGGTCGCTCCCGGTGCGCGCTCGGTGTTCCGCCCCAGATTGCCGATGGCATCGGAAACGATCATTGTGCGGGTAGCCCCGGAGCCGGTGTAGATGGGCCCGCTGGGTGAGAGCGGAAAATTTGGATCGGTGGCGGGCATGAAATACTGAATCGCGGGACCGTTGTTGTACCAGTTGGCTAGTCCCACGTTGCCGGTTGCGCCCGTGACCATCGGCCGTTGCGTGAGTACGCCCGGATAGTAGTTGCTTTGCGTGACGACTACCGGCTTGCCGCTCTGTACGTTGAGCATGGGGCTGATCATGAAGCCGCGAACCCACTTCGACCCCTTGGTGCGGTACTGCACGGACACCGAGAGCATCTGGGGCGTATCGAATGCACTGACCGCTTTGTCGAGGTTGCGGAAGTAGTCCGGAAACTGATCGTTATTCGCCGCCTGGCCCGGCAGCGCAAAGTCCTGGTTTCCGCCGATTCCGCCATCGTCGATTGCCTTCGACCAGGTATAGGCAACGAAGTACCCAAGCGTGGAAGAGAATTGCCGGTTCAGCTTCGTCTGCAGGGCGTGATAGTTGGAATTGCCCGCGGGCGACCATGCGGGGATTGCGGTCAGCAGGGGAAATTGCCGGGCGGCCTGTGTCGCGGCGGTGGTGCCGACGAAGGCGATCGCGGCGCCCTGGCTGAACGCCGGTTGATTGCTGCGCAGAGTCATTTCCAGATGGCGCCCGGCGGTGCCCACGTAGTTCACCTCGAGAATGGTGCGCCGCGCGAGTTCCCGCTGCACGCCGAAATTCCATTGCAGGATGGACGGGTTCGGGCTCAACTGGCTAATCGAACTCCCGGCATTGACCGGATTGCTGGTGGTGGCGGTCTTCAGGATGGCGGCCGGGTTCTGAAGGTTCTGCACCGCAGTGAGCGGCATTCCCTGCGACAGGGTGAAGGCTTGGGCCAACCCCGGTCCCGGCTGCGGATAAGACTGTGTCACGTCGTAGCCGGGAATGGTGACGGAGCTTCCAAAGGTGTTCATGACGCCGCTAAAGAAGAGGCCGAAGGCGGAACGGACCACGGTCTTCCGGTTCAGGCTGTAAGCAAAGCCGACGCGCGGCTGAAACTGCTTGTAGCTGGCGTTGAGGTCCAGTGAAGACGATGCATTCTGGCCCGCCACCAGCAGCTGGCCGGTTACGGGGGAGAACCGCGAGTACATGTTCTTGGCTTCCGTCTGCGGGGATTCGAAGTCCCAGCGCAGGCCGGCGTTCACCGTGAGCCGGGAACTCACCTTCCAATCGTTCTGAATGAACGCGCCGATGTTGTAGTTGCGGCGCCCCAATTCCGGGGCCGGAAGCTGATACTGGGCCGAAGTGATCGAACCCAGCAGGAACTGGCCGAGAGAATCGATGGCGTTTCCTCCCACCGCGCCCTTGTTGGTTACGCTCCCGTCGAAAGTATAGTTGCCCATGTAATAGCTGCTGGGGCTGAAGCCGTTGAATGCGTTCTTGCGCAGGGAGAAGCCCACTTTGGAGACCAGCCTGGTGAAGACCTTGGTGGTGGTGCCGCTCAGTTGGTAGGTGTTGCTGGCCTGCTGCTTGACCGAGCCGGTCGCCGGCCCCATTGCCTGCCAGCTGGTGATGTTCATATTGGGCGGCAGGGACGCCAGTTGCGTGCCGATGCCGAGAACCTGCGCCACGTCCGTGCCCAGCGTCGGGAACTGCCGCAAATAGTAATACCGGTTGACGCCGAAGCGGATATCGGTGACGAGAGTCGGAGAAATGATTCCGGTGACGCCGGTCTGCGCCTGAAAGCCCCAGGATCCGCCCGGAGCCCTGGTGTCCAGCACGTTGCTGAAGTCCAGGTAGGTCGGGTTATTCGAAGCCCAATCGTTCACCGAGCCGAAGATGCGGACACTGCTTCCGACGGCGTGATCCAACCTGGCGGTCTGCTTCGGAAAGGTTGAGGTGATGGTCTGCGGATTGATGTAGTTGTTGGTGAAGCGGCTGTTTTGCGGGTCGGAGATGCCGGTGGTGTTCGGTTGCGGAAGGAAGCTCATGACTTTCGCCGATGCCGGATCGATGCGGGTGCCGGGAATCGTGTTGCCGGGAAACGGCGTACCCGCTTTCGGGTCGTACACGGCAATCGTCGAGGCGGAGAAATTGCCGCTCTTGAACGCGTCCACCGGGACGGTGAGGGTCGGCAGGTTGGTGCTTCTCGTCACCGTCTGATCGTAGTTGTAAAAGAAGAAGGTCTTATTGCGGCCGTCGTAGAGTTTGGGGATGCGCAGCGGCGCTCCAAAGGACCCGCCGAAGTTGTTGAACCGGTCCCGTCCTCGTTTGATGTTGCGGGCGTTGTTGAAGTAATTGTTGCCTTCCATGTCTTCGTTGCGGAACAGTTCGTAGAGTCCGCCGTGGTACTCATTGGTGCCGGACTTGGTGACCACTGCGACTGTACCTCCGCCGGTGCGGCCCGATTCGGCCGAATAGGCCGAGGTCATCACCTTGATCTCCTGAAGCGCGTCCGGTGACGGCACTGTCTGGGGCTGTCCGGTTCCGTTTTCCACGGTGGAGGTACCGTCCATCGTGACCTCGGTGGCCAGCACGCGGGAGCCGTTGAACGACATCGAATAGGTGGAGATGCCGGAACCCGCATCGCCGGTGCCGCCAGTCGCCACGCCCGTCACCAGCAGCAGGAGGTTCATGGGATTGCGGCTGGGCAACGGGAGATCGTCCAACTGCGAGGGATTGACCAGGGTGCTCAGCGAAGAGTCCGCGCGTTCCAGCGCCAGGGTCGCCACATCGGCCGCGATGGTGACGGATTCGGCTACGTCGCCGGGCGAAAGCACCAGGTTCACCTGCGCCGCCTGATCCACCGAGAGCGTGACGTTTTCGATCAGCATCTTCTTGAACCCAGTCTGTTCCGCCGTGACCACGTAGGTGCCGACGGGCAACTGCGGCGCCACATACTGGCCGGCGGAGTTGGATTTTCCATCCCACGCCACTGCCCGGGTGTCATGGTTGACCACAGTGACACGCGCACCCTGGATGAGAGCCCCGGAGGAGTCAGTTACGGTTCCGTTGACGGTTGCGGTCAGGTTTTGAGAAAACGCCGGCATAGCGGCGAGAATCAGAATCCCGATCAGATGGGGAAGCGACTTCAGGGTCTGCGACATGGCTTACAACTCCTTGACTTGTTTCCGCATGTTCATAGTGTGAACACTGCGGTGCGGCTAACCGCAGGGAAGTTAACATCTGATTTCAGTGGTGTCAATCTGATTGTGTGAAGCCTGCGCGGCAGCGGCAAGTCATTGACAAGCCAACCAGAAGACGCTACGTTGCGGTTGGAGGGGGTTGCATTTGTTTACTATATGAACATGGACTCCCCCGGGAGGATAACGGATATGCCCATTTCCCGACGAGAGTTGTTGGCCGCGGCCGCGCTGCCGCTGGCGCCCGCCGCTCTGCGCGGCCAAGCTTCGCCTGGACTGAGGCTGGGGCCCGGCGCCACCGTCCTTAAGG
>CAIRBY010000162.1 GCA_903876865.1 uncultured Acidobacteriia bacterium | reverse complement strand
CGATGAAGCGCCGTTCCTCGAAGAACTCTACAAGAAGTACCGCAAGCAGGGCCTGGAAGTGGTCGCCCTCAGCTTCGAAGAGGCGGAGCAGTTGCAGAGCCTCACCCGCCTGCGCGCGTTCATCCAGCAATATGGAATCGATTACACGGTGCTCGTCCCCGGCGAACCCGGCCAGTTGGCGGAGAAACTGCCGCAGGCGCAGAACCTCAACTCCTGGCCGACCACCTTCTTCGTAGGCCGGGATGGCCGTGTGCGCGGAGTGCACGCCGGTTTTGCCGGACGCGCTTCGGGCGAGTTCTACACGCAGGAAAAACGCGAGGTCGGGGAACTCATCGAGGGCCTGCTCGCCGAGGCCACCACCAGCGCATCGGTGCGCTAAGCGGCCAGCAGGGCGGGCGTTTTCGCCTGCTGCCACCTAAACAAGGCACTTTGCAGGTGTCAGGGCGTATCGGGCGTATCGTGGGCGCTCCCCCTGGAAAGCGGCCGACCCCCTCGGCGGCCTTTCGATCGTCGCAGGAAGGGCGGGCCGCGCGGACGGGGGCGTCCGCCCCACCAGAAGCAATAGACCGCCCGTTATTCCAGCACGCGCCGCACTTCGCGGCCGTACCACCAGACCGAAGCCACCCAGAGAGCCAGGCTCGCCGGCAGGAACCACAAACTGGTCTGCGCGATCGCGAACGCCGACATCGCAATGCCCGCCATCTGCACCGCGCTATTGCCAAGCGACCCTCCGTTGGTGAAGCGCCACCGCGTCTGCTCGCGCCGCTTCTCCACGGATTGGGCGTGGCCGATCGCCAGCGCCACGAGCGCCGCGCCCACTCCCGGCAGCACACCCAGCGGCAGCGTCAACGGGACTGCCACGATCAGAAACGCCGCATCCTTCGCCAGCAGCAACTGAGTCCCCGAGACCGGCAGAAGATTGTAGCGGGAGATGCCGCCGTCTCCATCCAGACCAAAGAGGCATTGCGCATAGGTGCTCATCGCGCCCATCACCAGCACCGTCATGGCCATGAAGGCTTCTTGCGGCAAGCCCGGGCCGAACAGGCGGTACGCACCCACCGCCACGCTGAGAATCAGCGCGCAGTAAAAATCCAGCGTGCTCAAGATCTCCCGCAGGTTTTTCCGAATCAGCTGATTCAGCGGTCCGGGGAACTGCGGCATGGCGTGCCACATTCCCTTCCCGCGGGGCAGTGGCAGCGCGGAAGCCAGAAACACTCCTGCAAACAAACCCGCGATGGTGCCCCACAGGCCCACCGTCAACGTGCGGCCCACACCCCATAACGCCAGGGCCGTAATGCCCCACGTCAGCGGGTTGAGCCAGGGACTGAGCAGCCGCAGCGCCCACTTCTCGCCGCGTCCCAGCGGCCACAGCACCAGGCGCGAGGGCGGGATCTTCTTGAGCGGATCGGTACTCAGCGGAAACAGCAGCACCAGTCCCATGATCAGGTAGACGAACGTCCCCGCCTTCCCCAACATCAGAGCGGTGATCAGGAAGAAATTATTGCCGCCCAGCGATTGAAAGGCCGTCCAGTCGCGGCGGTACGCACGGCCCAGCGCACCTAGGATCGTGAAGGCCCGAGCCATTCCAGTTCCTCGACTACGGGCGTCTCCACCAGATCGAAATAGTGGTCTTCCAGCGATTGCGGCAACTCGTTCACGCCCGAGTCCCACACCTTCGTCCCCTTGCGGATCATCACGATCTGATCCGCGATCCGCTCCACCATCGAGAGGATGTGCGAGGTCAGAAACACGGTGACGCCATGCTTCGCCACCGAGTGCAGCAGTTCGCGCATGATCTTCGCCGTCACCGGGTCGATGGCCTCAAAGGGCTCGTCCAGAAACAGCACTTGCGGATTTGGCAGCAGCGCCATCGCAAATGCGGTCTTCTTGCGCATGCCGTGCGAACACGACGCGGCAAAGGTGCGCCGTCCGTGCTCCAGGCTGAGCGCGTGCAGCAACTGCGAGGTGCGCGCCTTCGTCTGCTCCCGCGGCACGCCATAGATATCGCCGGTCAAAAGCAGGTGCTCTTCGACGGTGAGATCGTCGAACAAGCCGAGATCTTCGGGGAGCACGCCGATGCGGCGTTTCAGCTCCAGCGCATTCGCCGCCGCGTTCAGGCCGCACACCGTCACCTCGCCGCCGCTCGGCGCGAGCAAGCCCGTCAGCATCTTCACGGTGGTGGACTTCCCCGCCCCGTTCGGCCCCAGAAACGCGCAGATGGTTCCGGCGGCCACTTCCAGGTTCAGTCCGTTCACCGCCGTGAAATCCCCGAAACGGCGCGTCAGATTGCGGCAAGAGATCATGTCTCTATTGTGACGGCTGCGGGCGGAAAACGCGACGTCCTCTGGCGCGGATTGTGCGTCTTCTCATACGCCGGGCAACTCCGCTATACTCTCCCCTATGCGTACGATTCACGCAGGCACGCTGCTTGCCCTGCTCCCCCTCGCGCTCGCCGCCCAGACCACGGTCGCAATCGACAACGCGCGCGTCCGCATCCTCTCCGCCCTCGATCGCCCCCACCAGCCCACCGCGCTGCACAAGCACGAATTCAACCGCGTGATGATCTATCTCGATGCCGGCGATCAGGACATTTCCCACCCCGGCGCAGCCACCGAGCACCACCACTGGAAGGCGACTGAAGTGGTCTGGAGCGTGGGCGGTCCGGAGCACATCAGCGAAAATGTCGGCGCCGCGAACCTGCGCATCGTCGAAATCGAAATCAAGAAGCCCGCCCCCGCCGCACCGAACAAGCGCAACCCCAAACTGGATCCCATCGCGATCGATCCCGCCCACAACAAGCTGATCTTCGAAAACGACCAGGTCCGCGTCTTCCGCAGCACCCGCGAAATCGGCGGACGCGAAAAATGGCACGAGCACACGGGCGCCGGCCGCGCCGCCATCCTGCTCGCACCGCTCGCGGCACGCGCCGAAACCGCCGCCGGATCCACCCCGATGAGCGGCGGAGCGGGCGACGCCTTCTGGACCGACGGCTACATCAAGCACCGCACCACCAACATCGGCACCACCGCCGCCGACATGATCATCGTCGAAGTGAAGTAGCGCGCGCGGAGCCCCCAGTTCCCGCGCTCCCCTTGCCTTCCGCCACCGGCCGTCGCAAACTAAATACCGCATGCGCCGCTCGATCCTCTTCTTCCTCGCCGTGTCCGCGTTCGCCCAGAACCGCGCCCCGCTGCAGCCCAACCAGTTCAATCCTCTACCCCTCGGCTCCGTCATGCCCAAGGGCTGGCTGCTCTCCCAACTCCGCCTGCAGGCCCAGGGACTCACCGGGCACATCGAGGAATTCTGGCCCGACCTCGGCCCCCAATCCGCATGGCTCGGCGGTTCCGGCGAAGGCTGGGAGCGCGGCCCTTACTACCTGGACGGCCTCGTGCCCCTGGCCTACCTCACGCGCGACCCAGCCCTCCTCGCCAAGGTCAAAAAGTGGACTGAGTGGGCCCTCACCCACCAGCAGCCCGATGGCGCCATCGGCCCCGTCAAGAACCTGGACTGGTGGCCCAACTATGTCAT
>CAIRBY010000161.1 GCA_903876865.1 uncultured Acidobacteriia bacterium | reverse complement strand
CCACCTGATGCGCGGCCGTCGCCGCGCCCCATAGAAACCCCGGAGGGAACTCGATCATGCGGCGGGGCGCTCCGCTACCTGAAACGCAACCGCGCGGCGCCCCCGCAGGGCATACGCCAGGACGGCATATAGCAGCAGTCCGAGCGGAACGGAGAGGCACACCCATCCGGTAATGGCCTGCACGGTGAGTGCACTGAAGCGCGAGAGCAGGGTGGGGGAGGCCGAATCGGTTGCGCCGAGGAGATTTGCGCCAAGGATGCGTTCTCCCACGTGGGCGAATGGGAACACCAACGCGAGTTGCAATGGCGAAGTCAATTGGTTCACCAGTTGCAGTAGCGGTGCGTTCAGACGGAAGAGGAGCGCTGCCGCCAGGCACAGCACGGTCGGGCAGCCATAGACGGGAAAGGTTCCGAGGACGAGCCCCATCGCGAGCATGATCGCGATGTGCTCGCCGGAGAGGTCCTGCACCGAGACCAGCAGGCTGGTTGCGGTGCGCTTCAAGGCACCAACTCCGCGCGGTTGGAGAGCAGCAACCGGACCGCCGGCCGCATGCTGCGCATGGTGCACAGTTGCACGAAGGCAGTGAGCGGGCGGATGACCCAGGGAACCCGCGCGTTCCAGACCGTGCTGAGCGACTGCGCCACGCCTTCCGCGTTGCGGTAGAAGACACGATCTGTCCACCGTTCGCGGCCGCGATACTCGGGATAGGGCCGGAGGATCTCCCACGCAGTTTCCAGAATGCGCAGCGCCATGGGCTCACGATAGTGATGCATGAAGATTACCCGGCTGTAGCCCGCGCGGATCTCCGCGACGAACTCCGCGAAGGATGACGCATTCGTGAGATTGAGGCACGCGGCCGGTTCGCACGCGTGACGGTCGCCGCCGGAGATCACCGGCTTGCCGTAGTTGCATGCCAGTTCGATGGTCGCGGCGTTCTCTTCCCACTTTCTGGTGCCGTTCAGTTCAAAGGCGTGAAAGCAGAACGCGCATTCGCGCAGGAGGCATTCCACTGCGACTTGGCGGTCCCGCTCCTCGACACCTTCCTCCAGCCAGAAGGGATGATTGAGGACGATCAGCACTTCAGGCAGGCGGGAGAGCTCGCCCAGGATCTTCGGCAGTTCCGCTTCGTTCGGAGTTGCGGTGTACGCGGCCAGCGTGGACATCCAGCGCCGCGCGTCCGCCGGTGGCAGGTTATGAATTCCGATGTGCAGGATAGCGCGAAGATAAGGCACCGTCCACTCCACGGAGACCGGAATTTCTTCACCCGATTCGGTTAGCTGCAGGGCAACCGGCGCCTCGATGCTGTCGTGGTCCGTGAGAGAGACCATGGGGCGCAGGCCCAAGCCGGTGATTTGCCGCTGTTCCAGGTGCAGCGCGGAAGCCGGAGTGAGCGGCGGGGTCCAGTACGCGCGTGCGAAGTCCAGCGAGCCGCGCTTTTGGTAACCGCCGACATACTGCGAGAACCCCGGAATGTGCTCCAGGTAGCGCGGCAGAAACGACAGGCATTCCTCGGAATGCAGGGTGTGGCCGTGCAGGCAGACCGCCGTATGGAACTCTCGGACGGAATCCGCGTTCTGCCACAGGAACTCAACTCGGCTTTCCATAAGGGCTGCTCCTCTTCCTGTCTCTTCTTCCTGCACACCAGCTTCGGTCAGGAGCGGTTACAATCCGGTCGCAGTCTGGTAGTGGTTTCGATAAAACATACGAGACCACGAATGTTTTTGACGGAGTGCGGCGGAGCGCGCTTTACGCACGCGGTCCACCTTTCGATTGCCGGTCCATCCGCGGCCTC
This sequence comes from uncultured Acidobacteriia bacterium, assembly GCA_903876865.1. Classification (GTDB taxonomy): domain Bacteria; phylum Acidobacteriota; class Terriglobia; order Bryobacterales; family Bryobacteraceae; genus Solibacter. Next base: position 1,441 of record CAIRBY010000161.1, on the reverse strand, counting down.
AAGTTTTCACCTGCTGTTCACGGAAGCGTAACTGCACGGGCCGCAGCGAGGCCGGAACCTTTCCACAAAAGCAAACGGGCGGAGCCTGAAGCCCCGCCCGCGTTCCCAGAGACCGCCGGGAAAACCAAGCTTGAAAAAATGCGTGGCGTGTGGACCGTCCGCACGCCACCCGAGAGTTAGAACTCCGCGCGGAACTGGAACTCGATGCGCCGCGGCGCACCGGTACCGGTGGCGCCGGTATTGAGGATCCCCGTGATGCGGCCGAAACTCGCCGAGGGCTTGATGGTGAGGTTGCTGCCGCTACCGCTCACCGATCCGACACTCGCACCCGGCGTCTTGAATTCCGGATGGTTGAGCAGATTAAACGCTGAGGCGCGGAAGTGAAGGGACACTTTCTCGCTCACATGGAAGCGCTTCTGCAGCGACGAATCGATCTCAAACGCGCCGGGGCCGTTCGCTATGTATCGGCCGAGGTTGCCCCAGGTGAGGTTTGCGGGCGCAGAAAACGCCGCCAGGTTGAACCAGTTGCTGATGCTCTGAGTCGCCGCATAGATCGGCACTCCCGCGACCAGATTCGGCCGCTGTCCGGAAGTATTGCCGTCCAGCATGGCGGCCGCGGTCCGCGAAACGGTGATGTTCACAGGCAGTCCGGTACGGGCGCTGCCGATGCCGGCCAACTCCCATCCGCCCACGAACTGCGAGAGAGCGCCGCCGGCATTGAGGAACTGCTTCCCCTTGCCGAACGGCAGTTGGTACACGGCGTTGGTGGTCAACACGTGCCGCACATCGATATTGGTGCTGCTGCGGTCGCAGGCCCGGCACGCCATATTCTGGAACCCGACCGATTCGCCCGATCCGATGGAGGCATCGGCAATTCCGTGCGACCACATGTAGTTGGTCTGGAACAGCAGTCCGCGGATGAAGCGGCGTTGCAGGGACGCCTGCAGCGTATTGAAGTTGTTGTTGCCGTCATTCGCCTTCAGGCCGAATGATCCGAAACCCGCGAGCGGGCGCACTCCCGTGGCCGGGTTGATGAGGTTGACCGTGTACTTGCTGAACAGGTGGTGGCCCTGGCCGCCAATGTAGGAGACCTGGCCGACGAAATCGTGACCCAGTTCCTGTTGCACCACGAAATCCCAGTTGTTGTAAGACAGATCCTTGCGGTGCCGGTCGATTGCCTTGGGACTGTACAGCTGATTCTTCGGATCGAGGAACGCCGTCAGGGGGTACGCCAGCGCGGGGAAGTCGCTCGAAGAGAGCGAATAGCGCGGCACCGCGCTCTCAGCGGGGTCGCTGAAATCGTCGTTCTGGTTGCCTCCGTAGTAGACGCCAAAGCCGCTACGAATGGTGGTCTTGCCGCGCAGAAACACGGGGGTCCAAGCCATGCCTACGCGAGGACCGAAGTCCGTGGGGTTGAGGTCGTAGTAGGGTGTGCCTTTGG
>CAIRBY010000160.1 GCA_903876865.1 uncultured Acidobacteriia bacterium | reverse complement strand
GTCCATCTTGGCGTCTTTGAGCTTGGTGACGATGGCATCAACGGCAGTGCCATCGGCGCGGAGGGGGCGCGGTTTGACGAGCTGCCACTCGTTCTGGCCGGTCTTGCCGAATTCGATGGCGGGACCCTTGGCGGTGAGTTCGAGGCGGGAGAGTTTGTCGGAATCGAAGTTGAGGAGGCGCTTGTCGCGCAAATCGTCGGGGCGCTTGTCGAGGCTGGTCTTGACGGTGGCGGCGAGGGTGACGACGCGGGCGTCGTTCGCGAGCTTGGCGTAGGAGCCGGAGCCGTTGAGGGTGTCATCGCCGATCAGGAGGTGATCGGTCTTGCCGTCCTTGCGGGCGATCTGCACGTCGAGGCCGGGCGCGTCGAGGCCGTAGGCTTTGAGGTCGGCGGCTTTCTCTTCCACCACCTTATCGGCGGAGAGGTTGGCGAGGGCGGCCGCGATCTGACCGGCGGCGTCCTGATCGGCGGGCAGGGCAACGGGAGCGGTGATGCTCCACTTGCCATTTTCACGTTTCAGGTTGAGCTGTTCGCCGGTCAGCTTCTTGATGCTGATCGCCTGCAACTGATCGTCGGGAATGGTCAGCAGTTTGGTGGTGGTGGCATCCGGCGTCTTGGTCTTATCCGCCTGGTTCTTGTTGCTCCACCACGTCAGTCCGCCCAAGACAGCCAAAAGAACGACGGCAATGAGAAGTCCCTTCGGCTTCATACTATCTCCTCTTCCACCAGGTCGCGAGACCGATGGCGACGATGCCGAACGGGAAGAAGACCACGCTCAGCCAGAAGACCAGATTGAGCTTCTGGGCGGTGATGGTGAGCGGGCGATCCTCGGCCGATTTCGGGCGGATGCTGATCAGGTCCTCATCGGCGGTGAGCCAGTTGATCATGTTGAGGAAGAGATCGCGGTTGCCGTTGAAGCGGATGAAGCTATTGCCAACCCAGAGCGAACTGCCGACCACCACGAAGCGGCCTTCGGCGGTTCCGCCGCTGAACTTGCCGGCGGCGGCGAGGGTCAGCGGGCCCTTTTTGTCTTTCTTGGGGTCGATCTTTATGTTGCCGGATTTGAGATCCGACGTGGCGTAGCTGGCGTCGCTGGTGGAGAAGAGTTTCTCGACGGTGGTCTTGCCGCCGTTCTTGGTATCCAGGGTGCGCGCGAGCGGGAAGGCGGTGGCCACGTCCTTCATTTCACGGACGATGGGGTGGGCCTCGTAGGAGCCTACGAGCGGCACTTCGGGACCGAGGCCGAAAGCCTGGCCGATGCCGCTGGTATCGAGCGCGAGATCTTTGTTGACGGTGACGCCCCAGCCGGCGAGTACGGCGGCGAGGGTCAGGTTATCGTCCGTGGAATCGCGTCCCAGATTGATGTCGGGGTCGAGTAGGAAGAGCGCGTGACCGCCGCCTTCGACGAAGGCCTTGATGGCGTCGGCTTCGGGCTGCACGTACTCATGCTGGGGACCAGCGACGATCAGAACGGTGCAATCGGAGGGCACGGCGATCTTGCCGGGCGCGGTGGGTTCCTGCGTGGCATCCACGGCGGTCTTCGGGGTCGCGTTGAGCAGGTTGACGGCTTTGGTCTTGTAGTTGTTGCGCTCGAGGGCTTCCTTGACTGAGGCGTAACCGCCGCGGCCGGTATCATCGATGGCGTGTTCGCCGCTGCCGGTGACGAAGCAGCCGTTGCGCTCGCCGGATTTGAGGGAGCGGATGAGGGCGCCGGTGACTTCCTCTTCGGTGAGGCTCTTGGCCTCTTCCTTGTGGATGCCGCTATCGATCAGGATGCTGACATCGCGGCGGTAGCCGGCGGCTTTGGCGAGTTGCGGCTTCTTGACCGGGTCGATGAAATCGACGCGGAATTTGGGGGAGAGCGACGAGTAGCGGTCCAGCAGGTCGCGCTCCTGGGGGAAGCGGGTGGAATCGTCGAAGTAGGTGACTTTGACATCGCCCTTGAGGTTCGACACCACTTTGACGGTCTGGTCGGAGAGGCTGAACTGCTTGTTGCTGGTGGAATCGTAGGCCTTGTCGTAGCGGTTGGCGAGGAAATTGATCGCGCCGAGAACCGCGAGGACGACGAGGATGTACGTGCCGGCGTAGGCGGTGTACTTGGTCTGTAGGGATTTGAGGAAATTGGCTGCCATGGTTAGGACCTCCACCGGAGAGATTCCATCGCCCGCGAGGTGATGAAGAGAGAGAAGAAGATCATCGAGAAGTAGAAGACGACGTCTTTGGTTGACAGCACACCCTTACTGAGATTTTCAAAGTGGGTGACGATGCTGAGGTAGTTGACCACCTGGGAGAACGGGCCCGAATCGAAGGCCGTGAACCAGCTGAGGAGCCAGAGCAGGAGGCAGACGAAGAAGGTGACGCCGCCGGCGACGATCTGATTGCGGGTGGTGGTGGAGATGAAGGTCCCGATGGCGAGCAGGGTTGCTCCCTGCAGGATGAGGCCGAGGTAGGCGACCAGCACGGGTTTGAGATCGGGCTTGCCCCAGGCGAAGAGCATGGCTACGTTGAGCATCGACATTCCGAGCACGCAGAGATAAAGGATCACCGCTCCCAGCCATTTCCCGAGAATGATCTCGATATCGCGGATGGGGGAAGTCATGAGCAGTTCGATGGTGCCGGTGCGTTTCTCTTCGGCGAGCAGGCGCATGCTGATCATGGGCACGAGGAAGAGGGCGATGGTGGAAGCGAAGCCGAGCAGCGGGCGAATGATCTGATCGTTCACGTTCATGGGCTGCTGCTGGCCCATCATCTGCGCCTGGAAACTGAAGCGCACGAAATCGCGCGTGGCGGTGAAGAAGCCAAAGCCGAAGATCAGGCCGAACAGGGCCATCACGGCGTAGGCAATCGGGGATGCGAAGTAACTCTTGAGCTCTTTTTTGCAGATGAGGAGTGTGTTTCTCACTTCTGGCCTCCTTCGGATTTCGATTCCGCGGTGGTCAGTTGGAGGAAGATGTCTTCCAGGCTGAGTCCGGCGGCATGCAGTTCGTTCAGGTTCCAACCGGCGTTGACCACGCTTCGGGCGAGATCGGCGCGAATCTGGCGGCCTTGCAGGCTTTCCACCTCGAAGATCAGGCGGCCGTCTTTCGATTCTTTCATCATGACCCGGCTGACGCCGTTGACCTGCTCGAGGCGCACCTGGACTTCGGTGGGATCGGGCCGTCCGTCGGCGGAGCCCACTTCGAGGCTGACGGCTTCACTGCCGCGCAGGCGGTTGGTGAGGTTGGCGACGGAATCCTGGGCGACGAGTTTGCCCTGGCTGATGATGATGACGCGTTCGCAGGAGTGCTCCACTTCACTGAGGATGTGGGTGCTGAGGATGATGGTGTGGTCCCCGGCGAGTTGGCGGAGCAGTTCGCGGATTTCGATGATCTGTTTAGGGTCGAGGCCGCTGGTGGGTTCGTCGAGGATGAGGACGTCGGGGTTGTGAATGATCGCCTGCGCGATGCCGACGCGCTGGCGGTAGCCCTTGGAGAGCTTGCCGATCAGTTTGGCGCGCACGTCGCCGAGCGAGCAGCGCCCGATGACTTCATCGGCCTTGCGCTTGATATCCGCGCTCGAGATGCCTTTGAGCTGCCCGACGAAGGTGAGGTACTCGATGACCTCCATTTCGGGGTAAACGGGGGGCGTTTCGGGCAGGTAGCCGATGCGCTTCTTGACTTCCATCGGGTGCTCCAGCACATCGAAGCCCGCGATGCTGGCTTTGCCCGCGGAAGGAGGCAGGAAGCAGGTGAGAACCCGCATCGTGGTTGTCTTGCCGGCGCCATTTGGGCCAAGGAAGCCAACGATTTGACCTTTTTCAACTTCAAAGGATATGTCGTCTACAGCGACAGTTCGAGGGTATCGCTTGGTTAAACCTTCGACTTTGATCATTTTGATGTCCCAGACCTGATAGACGTGGTGATTGCCATTCGGGCGCGTATCTGGCGCACTGGTGAGCGCGCCGCAACGTTTAGATTGAAACTACATGATATGGAAGCGGGGGAAGTGTTGTCAATTGTGGAGGATAAGTTACAACCAGAGGTTTTGGCGGGGCTTCGGGGGATAATAGCCATATTGAAGAAATGGATCACGCTCGGGCAGGCTTTGACGCCTGACGGCCAGACGATTTCGCTGCTGGAACACGATGGCAGCTACTCGATCCGCGTGGGTGCGGCGGAACTGATGTCGACCCGTCAGCATGCTTCCGAGGAACGCATGGCGGAGCTTGCCTGCGCGCACGTCCGGGAAGCGCGCGCCCCGCGGGTGCTGATCGGCGGCTTGGGCTTTGGGTTCACCTTGCGGGCGGCGCTCAGCTGTGTGGGACCGGGTGCGCAGGTGACGGTGGCGGAGTTGCTGGAGGCCGTGATTGCGTGGAATGCGGATGCGGCGCTGCCGCTCGCCGCAAGCGCGATGGCGGACCCGCGGGTGACAGTGCTGCACCGCGATGTGGCGGAGGTGATCGCCGAATCGCGCGCAGCGTTCGACAGCATCCTGCTCGATGTGGACAACGGTCCCGATGCGCTCACCGCGGCGGGCAACGGCCGTTTGTACGATGCGGCGGGGTTGCACCGCGTGCGCGCGGCGTTACGGCCGGGCGGGTGCGTGGTCTTCTGGTCTGTGGCGCCGGATGCGGCCTTTGCGCAGCGCATGGCGCGGGCGGGTTTCGCCGTCGAAGTGCAGCATGCACGGGCGCGGCCGAACGGCGGAGGCTGGCACACGCTCTTCCTCGGGCGTCTGTAGCGGAGGAGATCCTCCCCGTTTCACTCCCGGTGTACACTCGAACATGCGATTTGCCGCTTTCTTTTTGTTCGCTGCGGGGCTGTTTGGAGCAGATGTTCAGTCAGAGGGCCTGAAGGTTCACTATGAGAGCTACGGGCAGGGCCGGGAGGCGGTGGTGTTCATCCACGGCTGGACCTGCGACCTTACGTTCTGGCGTGGGCAGGCGCCGCTGTATAAGAAGCAGCGGGCGCTGTTGATCGATCTGCCGGGGCACGGGGAGAGCGGGAAGCCCGAGGTGGCGTACACGCAGGAGCGCTTTGCGCGCGCGATTGACGCGGTGATGCGAGACGCAAAGGTGGATCGCGCGGTGCTGGTGGGGCACAGTATGGGCGGGACGGTGGCGTTCACGTTCGTGCGCATGTTCCCGGCGAAGGCGAAGGGTTTGGTCCTGGTGGACGCGTACGTGCCCAAGACGCCGAAAGACGAAGCGGAGCGGGCGGCGAACGCGGCGCGAATGCAGCCAATGGTTGCATCCTTCCGGTCGCCGGGGTACCGGAAGATGGCGGCGGGAATGGTGGAAGGCATGTTCTCCGCTCGCACGACCCCGGCATTGCGCGAAGAGATCAAAGGCAAGATGGCCACGGCGCCGCAGCATGTGATGGCGTCGGCACTGGAAGGCATGTTTGCGGCGGAGGCTCCCAAGCCGGGTGAGACGTTCCCGTTGCCGGTGCTGGTGATTGTGGCGGCAGGTCCTTCGCGGGTGGGGGACGAGGCGGTGTTGCGCACGGCGTTTCCGAGCCTGCGCAAGTACGAGGCGTGGGAAGGCGCGGGGCACTTCCTGATGATGGAGAGCGCGGAGCGGTTCAATGCGTCGCTCGGGGAGTTTCTGGCGGGGTTGCGGTAGGGGGCTACACTGGAGGGATGGAAACCACAACTCTGGGGGGCGGCTGCTTCTGGTGTCTGGAAGCGGTCTTTGACGGGATGGAAGGGGTAGCCTCGGTGGTCTCGGGGTACATGGGCGGGCATGTGCACAACCCCGATTACAACGCGGTGTGCAGCGGATCGACCGGGCACGTGGAAGTGGTGCAGGTGACGTTCGATCCGGCGGTCACGACATTCCAGGAGATTCTGGAAGTCTTCTTCGCGATTCACGATCCGACTACGATGGACCGGCAGGGGAACGACGCGGGGACGCAGTACCGGAGCGTGATTTTCTTCCACACTCCGGAGCAGCGGCAGGCGGCGGAGGAGTGCATCGGGGAACTGGACCGGGAGAAGATCTGGAGCCTGCCGATTGTGACGCAGGTGCGGGCGGCGACCACCTTTTATCAGGCCGAGACCTACCATCAGGATTACTTCCGCAACAATCCGAACCAGCCGTATTGCGCATACGTGGTCTCGCCGAAAGTGCAGAAGTTCCGCGCGAAATTCGCGGCGAAAATGAAGAAAGGAGCCTGAAGCCGATGCGACTCGCGGTGCTCTCCGACATACACGACAACGTCTGGAAGTTGGATGCCGCCCTGGCGGCGGTGGCGGATACGGACGCGCTGATCTGTTGCGGAGACTTGTGCTCGCCGTTCGTGGTGCACCAGATCGGCAAGGCGTATGCCAAGCCGGTCCACATCGTGTTCGGGAACAACGATGGCGACCATTTCCGCATCACGGCGAACGCGGCGCGGTATGCGCAGGTGCGGCTTCACGGCGAGATCTTCACGGCGGAGTTCGGCGGGCGGCGGATCGCGGTGAACCACTTCGATGCGATTGCGCGGCCGATTGTGGATTCGGGGCGCTTCGACGCGGTCTGCTTCGGGCACAATCACCGGTTCGAGATCAAGCGGCATGGGGCGACGCTGGCGATCAATCCGGGGGCGATCATGGGGGCGGCGTTCGGGGCGGACGGGACGCGCGAGGAAGTGGCCTCCACGTTTGCGGTTTACGATACGGAGAGCGGGGAAGCGCAGGGGTACGAAGTGACGGCGGAGTTACGGGTGGTTCAGTATCGGGGAGTTCAGTATCTTCCCTGAACGATCGAGAACATCGCGACGGTAATGACGAGTGTTCCCACGACGGGGAGAATGCGGTGTTTGCGTGCGCCCGGATTGATCAAGAGCCAGCCGGCGAGCATCATCACCACAGGTGTCAGATTCACGTTTTTCACCATAGCCTGAAGGCAAAAAGCATACAACGCTTTCCCTAAGCAGCAGGGATTGAATCCGGTTGGTTAGGGCGAATTTGCTAACTATGGTTAGGTGGTGGCTTCGGTGAGGGTGGCGAACATGGGCATCATGTTTTCGACGCCGGTCATGTTGAAGATCCGCTTGATGCGCGGGTTGGCTCCGGCGACGCAGAGTTCACCGCCCGCTTTCTTGACGTTGGTGAGGCAGGAGACCACCATGCCGATGCCCGAGCTATCGAGATATTCGAGCGCGGTGATGTCGAGGACGAACTTCTTCGTGTCCTTCAGCAGCAGGCCTTTCACGGTCGCATCGAGGCGTTCGGTCTCGCCACCCATGGAGAGGCGGCCGGAGATGGTGACAACGGCGGTGCCGGAATCCAACTGTCTTGCTTCAACGGGCATTGTTCGATCATACACCGCGCGCGGGTGAGCGGAGCGGCGGGTCCGCGGGCGATCAGGCGACCTGCATGGAAATGGAGAATTCGAGTTTGGCGCGGGCGGCGCCGCGGTAGCTGCCGGTGACGGGCGCAGCCATGGCGGCGGCAGCGGCGGCGGCGACGGCGACATGGGCGGTGGCGACGGCGAGTCCGCGGGAGGGGTCGTAGCCGCGCCAGCCTCCGCCTTCGAGATAGACTTCGGCCCAGGCGTGGAGGTCGCCGTTCTCTTCGAGGGAGGCATCGCGTTCGTAGCCGGAGACGAAGCGGGCGGCGAGGCCGACGGAGCGGCAGACGGCGCAAAAGAGGACGGCGAGATCGCGGCAGGAGCCTTCCCGGGTGCGCAGGGTGACTTCGGCGGGGAGGGGCGCTCCCACGTGGCGGATCACCTGCCGGGTGATTTCACAGAGGCGGAGGTTCAGGGTAGAGAGGAAGGGGACTGTCCTGTAGCCGCACTCCTCGGCGAGGCGGCGGCCGAAATCGCAGACCTCGACGGGTTGGGCGTCATCGAGGAAGGGCGCGAGAGTAGAGCGCAGGGGATGCGCGTACTCCATGGGCAGTTGCGGGTCGGCGAGGGAGAGCAGGTAATCGAAGGGATTTTCACGCAGGGTTTCGATTTCGAAGCGGCTGCGGAGACAGAGTTCGGAGGTGATGCCCTGGAACCAGGCGCGGACCACCACATTGCCATTGTGGTCCAGGCAGAGGGTGCGCCCGAGGGGTTCGGGCGTGATGTCGAAGGTCCAGTGGACGAGGCGCTGCATGCCGTCTTCCCGCGGGCGGAGGCGGAAGACGTGAGGCTCCAGATAGACCGGGGAATCGTAGCGGTAACGCGTGGAATGGTCTACGGCGATACGCATGCGGGGAAGGCAGCCTCAACCCACTCGGCGGGCAGATCATGCACGGCTTCGCGCATGCGTTCCTGCCACCAGTCCGAGATTTCGCGCAAATCGTCGCGCTGGTAGCGCTTCTCGACGATTTCAAAACTGCCGCGGGTGTAGAGCAGGACGTCCATGGGGAAATCCACGTCGGCGGCGCAGAGACGGGTGGCGTCAAAGGCGAGAATCCCGACTTTGAAGGCGTAGAGCATGGAATCGTCCGGAGTCAGGGAGCGTTCCAGGATGGGCTTGCCGAAGCCGCTGGCGCCGATGATCTGATAGGGCGTGTCGGGCCCGATCTCCACCCAGTTTCCCTCGGGATAAATGAGGAAGAGCTTGTGGGTGGAATCGCCGGACATCTGTCCGCCGATCAGCGAATGGGCGTTGAAGCTGAGTTCGGCGTTGCGGAGGGCCTCGCCGTCCTCTTCGGAGACGCGGCGCACCTGTTTGGCGTAGAGATTGACCACTTTAAAGAGGCGGTCGCGGGACATCGTGTCCTGCGCGAAGGCTTCCTCGAAGTGGAGGAGGATCTTATCGCGGGCGGAGCGCAGGCCGGAATTCATCACGAAAAACGCAAACCCGGGGCCCTGATAGGTAGCCGTTTTCCGGGCTGTCAGGCACTCGTTGCCGGCCACGACGCGGGTGTCGGCAATTCCCACCAATCCTTGATCGACGGTGATTCCAAGGCAAAAAGTCATGAGTTATCCGTTCACGCCCCGGTTCCGTTGGTGATGGGCCGCTGCGTGAAAAAGTCGCCGGTGATGCATTCATCAATTGTATTCATCTTTGTCTGGATCGCGTCGCAAAATTCGTGGAGCCCGCCGGAGAGGATGGTTTCGACATTGCCGAAATCCAATTCGCCGCGGAGCTGGCCGATCATGCGTTCGCTGCTGCAGGAGAAGCTGCCGACCGGGGTATTGGTGATGTAGTGGAGGGAGCGATCGGCGAGGCCGATGCAGTAGCGGAGGGCGCGGGGGAACTGGCCATCGAGGAGGAGGAAATCCACGATCCGGTCCGGCGCGATGCGTCCATAGGACTTGCGGTACATTTCAAAGCCGCTGACGGATTTCAGCACCGCGGACCACTGCACATCGTCATAGGGCGTCCCGACATCGCTCACCGAGGGTAGCAGGATGAAGTACTTCACGTCTAACAGGCGGGTAGTCTTATCGGCGCGTTCGAGGTTGCAGCCGAGCAGAATGAAGCGCCAGGCTTCGCTATGGCTCATGGTGACGTGGAGAATGCCGTGCACGAGGTGGCAGGCCATGCGCACCTGATGGCAGAAGCTGGGGAGATCGTGCTCGCTCTTGCGGCTCTCGCTGGTGATGAGGAGGTAGAGGCTGTTGATCTGCTGCCACATCTCCGAGGAGATGGTCTCACGGACGCTGCGGGCATTTTCGCGGGCGGCGAGGACGCAGGAGTAGATGGAGTTGGGGTACTCGGGGTCGAAGGCGAGGAAGCGCACCACGTTGCTCTTGGTGGCGGCGCCGTAGCGTTCGAGGAACATGGCGCGATCGCCGGTGGTATCCACAATGGGCTGCCACTGATCGGCGAAGTCCTGGGGCAGATCGAGCATGAGGTTGTGATTGACGTCGAGGAAGCGGGCGACGTTTTCGGCGCGCTCGATGTAGCGGCCCATCCAATAGACGGCATCGGCAACACGGCTGAGCAAGGGCTTGGTCTGTGTCATGAGAGTTAACCTTGGCCTCCACTTTGGTTGGCGTGGGGCTCGGAGAGCACCCAGGTATCTTTGCTGCCGCCGCCCTGGGAAGAGTTGACGACGAGGGAGCCTTTGCGCATGGCGACGCGGGTGAGGCCGCCGGGCATGACGTAGATGTCTTTGCCGCAGAGCACGTAGGGGCGGAGATCGACGTGGCGGCCTTCGAAGTGATCGTCCACGATGGTGGGGACGCGGGAGAGGGCGAGGGTGGGCTGGGCGATATAGTTGCGCGGATTGGCCTTGATTTTAGCGGCGAACTCCTCGCGCTGCGCGACCGTGGCGTGAGGGCCGACGAGCATGCCGTAGCCACCGCTTTCATTGGCTGCTTTGACGACCAGCTTATCGAGGTTCTCGAGCGTGTACTTGCGATCCGCGTCGCGCCAGCAGAGGTAGGTGGGCACGTTCGGGAGGATGGGCTCCTCGCCTTCGTAGTAGCGGATCATATCGGGGACGTAGGCGTAGATGACTTTGTCATCGGCGACGCCGTTGCCGGGGGCGTTGGCGAGGGCGACCTT
>CAIRBY010000159.1 GCA_903876865.1 uncultured Acidobacteriia bacterium | reverse complement strand
GGGGCTTTGGCGGTGGAACCGAGCAGGCGCTGCTGCGCGATGGAATCGACTTTGACGACTACGCCATCGATTTCATAGGGTAGCTCTTCCCGGCGGGCTTCCCAGTGGTTACAGAGGGCGAGCACCTCATCGATGGTGTCGCAGGCGCGGCTGTGGGGGTTGACCTTGAAGCCCATCTGGCGGAGCGCGGCGAGGGATTCCCAGTGGCTCTCGCGGGCGGGGGCGCCTTCGACGAGGAAGAAGTAGGTGTAGTATTCGAGGCGGCGGGAGGCGGTGACCTGGGGTTCGAGCACGCGCAGGGAGCCGGCGGCGGCGTTGCGGGGGTTGGCGAAGCGGGAGAGCCCCTTCTCATCGCGGTCCGCGTTGAGGCGCTCGAAGGCGCGGCGGCTCATGACGGTTTCGCCGCGGACTTCGAAGGCAGGCACATCGGTCTGCACGCGCAGGGGCAGGGAGCGGATGGTGCGGGCGTTTTCGGTGACGTCTTCCCCGATGGTGCCATCGCCGCGGGTGATGGCTTCGGTGAAGCGGCCGTTGCGATAGTGCGCGGCCATGGAGAGTCCGTCGAGCTTGAGTTCGGTGACGTAGCGGAAGGGGGTTCCCTCGAGGAGTTCCTGGACGCGGCGATCGAAGTCACGGAGCTCGGATTCGTTGAGGGCGTTCTCCAGGCTGAGCATGCTGGAGCTGTGGCGCACCTTGATGAAGCCTTCGCGGGGTTTGCCGCCGACGCGTTGCGTGGGAGAATCAGGAGTGAGCAGTTCGGGGTGTTCGGTTTCGAGCGCCTGGAGTTGCCGCATCAGGGCGTCGTACTCGGCGTCGCTGATCTCAGGAGCGTCGAGCACATAGTACTGATGCTCGTGGTGGCGGAGTTCCTCGCGCAACCGGTCGATTTGGACGGCGGGATCTTTCATTGCCTACTCCACTATAATTTAACGAAGAAGCGGGAGCACATACCATAACCAGCTACAGGAATACCGTATTGATCTACAATCCCCGTGCGGGCAAGGTCATGCGGAGCGGCGGAGCGCTGATTCAACGCGCGACGGACATCCTCACAGAGGCGGGACATCACGTAACGGCGGCTCCGACGACGGGCCCGAATACGGCGGGCGGAATCGCGCGCGAATACATCGGGCGGGGCGCGGACCTGGTGGTGGTGGCGGGCGGCGATGGCACGATCAACGAGGCGGCGGAGGGTTTGATCGGGACTTCGGTACCGCTGGCGATTCTGCCAGGTGGGACGGCGAACGTGCTGGCGATGGAGATGAAGCTGGGCGGGAATGCGGAGAAGGTGGCGCGGCGGCTGGGGGAATTGAAGCCGCGGCGGATCTCCGTGGGCGAGATCGTGTGCGACGGCGGGCAGAGTTCCCGGCACTTCCTGCTGATGGCGGGGATCGGGCTGGACGCGCACGTGGTGCACAATGTGGATCAGAAGCTGAAGGCGCGCACGGGGAAGTTCGCGTACTGGGTGGCGGGGTGGAGCCTGCTGGGCAAGCGGCTGGCGGAGTTCGATGTGGAGATCGGGGGAGAGACGCGGCGCTGCTCGTTCGCGCTGATCAGCAAGGTGCGCAATTACGGGGGCGATTTCGAGATTGCGCGCGAGGTGACGCTGCTGGACGAGGAGTTCGAGGTGGTGCTGTTCGAAGGCGGGTCGCTTCGTTATGTGAAGTATTTTGCGGGAATGGCGTTGAACCGGTTGCGGGGGATGAGCGGGGTGACGGTGCTGCGGGCGGCTGGGGTGAAGATGACGCCGGCGAACGGGCATACGGCGCATGTGCAGATCGACGGCGAGTTGGGCGGCGTGCTGGGGGCAGAGGTGCGGATCGTGCGGGATGCGTTGACGCTGCTGGCGCCGGAGGGGTACGGGCGGTAGGACGGCAGAGAAGGCAACGGCTTAGATTAGACGACAGGCCACGAAAGACGATGGCCTGTCCTACGGGAGGGGTGCTTATGGCTGAGAAGAAGGCGGCGGGCGAGGCGGCGGTGCTGGCGAAGATCGCGGCGATGCCGGAGCCTTTCCGCGCGGACAAGTACCTGACGTTCGGCCTGAGCGACAAGGCCAATCACGAACTCGCAGAGGGCGCGCCGCACCAACTGCGTGAATCCGCGTGGTTCCTGAGCGGGCTGGACGACGCGACCGAGGAAAGGCTCTCCGCCATCGTACGCAAGGCCGTGAGCTGAGGGCACACCTATGGAAGACGCTTCCGCATTGATCGATCAGAAGATCCGGGAACTCGGGGACTGGCGCGGGAAGACGCTCGCGAAAGTGCGCGCGATCATCCGCGAGGCAGACCCTGAGATCGTCGAGGAATGGAAGTGGATGGGGACTCCGGTCTGGTCCCGCGGCGGCATTGTCTGCACGGGAGAGACCTACAAGAAGGTCGTCAAGATGACATTTGCGAAGGGAGCGAAGTTGGAGGATGCCAGCGGTCTATTCAACTCCAGCCTGGAGGGGAATGTCCGGCGCGCAATCGACATTCATGAGGGCGAAGCGGTGGATGAGGCGGCGCTGAAGGAACTGATCCGGGCGGCGGTGGCGCTCAATCTGCAGGGTAAGGCGAAGGCGCGAGCGAGAAAAGGCTAAAGGCAACGGCTTAGATTAGTCGACAGGCCACGAAAGACGATGGCCTGTCCCACTGGCACTACACGCCCCAGCAGTAGTCTTCGACGGCTTTATCGATGGAGTCGTCTTTTTCGGTGAGGCGCATGAGTTCGAGGCGGATGGCATCGACGAGGGCGATCCAGCTGGCTTCGATGACGTTGTCGCTGACGCCGACGGTGCTCCAGCTGCGGCGGTGGTCGCTCCATTCGATGAGGACGCGGACGTTGGCGGCGGTGCCTTTGTTGGAATCGAGGACGCGGACTTTGTAATCCGTGAGGCGGACGTCGGAGATCTGCGGGTAGAGCTTGGAGAGGCACTTGCGCAGGCAGACGTGGAGGGCGTGGAAGGGGCCGTTGCCGGTTTCGGTGGCGGTGTGGACGCCGTCCTGGGTGTTGAGGGTGACGGTGGCGGTGGAGACGCTGGGTGCGCCGCCGGCGGCGCGGGTGGAGACTTCGTAGCTTTCCACGTCGAAGAAATGGGTGCCGGGGCGGAGGGCTTCGCGGACGAGGAGTTCGAAGGTGCCTTCGGCGGCTTCGAGTTCGTAGCCTTCGTATTCCATCTGCTTGATGCGCTCGAGCAGGACGCGGCGGGTATCTTCTTCCAGGCGATCGGCGAGGCCGTGCTGTTTGAGTTTGTAGATGATGTTGCCGCGGCCGGAGAGATCGCTGACGAGGACGCGCTGGCGGTTACCAATGGTTTCGGGCTTGATGTGCTCGTAGGTTGCGGAATCCTTGAGGACGGCGGCGACATGCACTCCGCCTTTGTGGGCGAAAGCACTCTTTCCAACAAACGGCTGATCGTTGCGGAGCGGTAAGTTGGCAAGTTCGGCGATGAAGCGGCAGACGCTGGTGAGCGCGGTGAGTTTCTCCGGGCCGATGGTGGTGTGGTGGAGTTTGAGTTCGAGATTGGCGATGACGCTGGCGAGGGTGGCGTTGCCGCAGCGCTCGCCATAGCCGTTCATGCAGCCCTGCACGTGGGTGGCGCCGGCTTCGACGGCGGCTAGGGTATTGGCGACGGCGAGATCGCTATCGTTGTGGGTGTGAATGCCGATGACGCCCTCGAAGCGGCTGCGCACTTCGGCGACGATTTCGGAGAGGCGCCGGGTGACGGTGCCGCCATTGGTATCGCAGAGGCAGAGCACGTCGGCACCGGCATCGCGGGCTACCTGGAGGGTCTGGAGGGCGTACTCGGGATTGGCGAGGTAGCCATCGAAGAAGTGTTCGGCATCGTAGACGACTTCCTTGCCGTGCTGTTTGAGGAAGCGCACGGTGTCGGAGATGAGGACGAGGTTCTCTTCGAGGGTGATGCCGAGGGCGCGTTTGACGTGGAGGTCCCAGGTTTTGCCGAAGATGGAGACGACGGGGGTGCCGGCTTCGACGAGGGCGCGGACGTTGCGGTCCTCTTCGACGGGGTTCTTGGCGAAGCGGGTGCTGCCGAAGGCGGTGAGGCGGGCGTGGCGGAGTTTGAGATCGCGGGCGCGTTCAAAGAACTCTTTGTCCTTGGGATTACTGCCAGGCCAGCCGCCCTCAATGTAATCAATACCGAGCTCATCGAGTTTCTGGGTAATGATGAGCTTGTCGTCCACGGAGAAAGAGATGGATTCGCCCTGCGTTCCATCCCGGAGAGTGGTATCGAAGGTAGAGATTTTCATAGAGGTCACGAATTAGAAAGAGCGGCAGGCCCCCTGCGGGGCCTGCTCGGACAAAACACAACAAAAGGCAAACACAACAAAAGGCAAAAACAACGGCTTAAGCAAGTGGGACAGGCCGGGAGGCCTGTCCCACGTACATACCTATTCGACGGGGACGCCGACTTCCTTCTTCTTTTTGAGGAAGGTCATCATTTCGCGCAAGCTCTTGCCGACGGTTTCGATCTGGTCGTTCTGGCCGGCGGCGCGCATGGCGAGGAACTTGTGGCGGCCGGCTTTGTTCTCTTCGATCCACTGGCGGGCAAATTCGCCGGACTGGATTTCGGCGAGGATCTTCTTCATTTCGGCGCGGGTCTGGTCATTGACGATGCGCGGTCCGCGGGTGTAATCGCCATATTCGGCGGTATCGCTGACGCTGTAGCGCATGTAGCTGAGGCCGCCTTCCTGGATCAGGTCGACGATCAGTTTGAGTTCGTGGAGGCACTCGAAGTAGGCGATTTCGGGAGCGTACCCGGCATCGACGAGGGTCTGGAAGCCGGCGCGGATCAACTCGGCGGCGCCGCCGCAGAGGACAGCCTGTTCGCCAAAGAGATCGCTTTCGGTTTCCTCGCGGAAATTGGTATCGATGACGCCCGCCTTGAGGCAACCGAGCGCGAGCGCATAGGCGAGAGCGCGTTCGAGGGCCTGGCCGGTGGCATTCTGGTGCACGGCGACGAGGGCGGGGACGCCGACGCCTTCGGTGTAGAGTTCGCGGACGCGGTGGCCGGGAGCCTTGGGGGCGACCATGGTGACATCGATATCGGCGGGGGGCTTGATCTGGCCGAAGTGGATGTTGAAGCCGTGGGCGAACATGAGGGTCTTGCCGGCGGTCATGTGGGGCGCGATCTCATTGTTATAAAGGTCGCCCTGGATATGATCCGGGACGAGGATCATGACGACGTTCGCGGCTTTGGCGGCGTCGCCCGGGGTGAGGACCTTGAGTCCGGCGGCTTCGGCTTTGGCGGCGCTTTTGCTGCCGGCGGGAAGACCGACGACGACGTCTACGCCGGAATCGCGCAGGTTGAGTGCGTGGGCATGGCCCTGGCTTCCGTAGCCGATGATGGCCACGGTGCGGCCGGCAAGGTAATCGAGGTTTCCGTCTTTTTCGTAATAGCGATTGGGCATGAGATCTCCAGATTTACTTTTGTGCGGGTTGCGCGTGAGGCTGGCCCACGGTGGGAACCGGGGGTTGAAGGCGCAGTTTCTTGGAATCGAGGGCGATGGCGAGAGCGCCGGAACGGGTAACATCGACTTCCCCGTAGGCGCTCATGACGTCAACGAATTCGCCCAATTTTTCGGGGGCGCCGGTGACTTCGATGGCGAAGCCTTCGGAGGAGGAATCGACCACACGGCCACCGAAGATTTCGGCTTCCTTGAGGACGGCGGTGCGGCTCTCCTGGGTGGTGCGGATGCGGAGCAGGACGAGTTCGCGGACCACGGCGGGAACTTCGCTGAGATCGTTGGCTTGCAGCACATTGATCAGCTTGTTCATCTGCTTGATGACCTGGGCGCGCTGGAGCGAATCGACATCCACCACGATGGTCATGCGGGAGAGTTCGGGATCGAGCGTGCGGGCGACGGTGAGGCTCTCGATGTTGTAGCCGCGCTGAGAGAGCAGGCCGGTGACGCGCATGAGAGCGCCGGGCTTGTTTTCGAGGATGAGCGAGATGACTTGTTGCATAGGGAGTCCTTAATCGGCGGGCACGGCCACGGGCTGCGGCGGACCGAGCACCATTTCGTTGATGGCGCTGCCGGCCGGCACCATGGGGTAGACGCACTCGAAGGGAGTGACTTTGACATTGAGTAGATAGGGGCCGGGTTCATCGACGGCCTCTTTGAGGGCGGCGGCGAGTTCCCAGGGTTTGGAGATGGTGCGGCCCTTGAAGCCGTAGGCGCCGGCGAGCTTCTCGGCATCGGGGAAGCAGCTGAGTTCGACGGAACTGAGGCGGTCGTTATAGAAGAGGGTCTGCCACTGGCGAACCATGCCAAGGTAGCCATTGTTCATCACGATGATCTTGATGGGGAGTCCCTGGTTGGCGACGGTGGCGAGTTCGGGGATGGCCATCTGGAAGCCGCCATCTCCGGAGATGGAGAAGACGAGTTTCTCTGGGCGGGCCATCTGGGCGCCGATGGCGGAGGGGAGGCCGAAGCCCATGGAGCCGAGGCCGCCGGAGTTGATCCAGAGGCGGGGTTCGTTGAAGCGGATGAGCTGGGCGGCCCACATCTGGTGCTGGCCCACGTCGCTGGTGACGATGGCCTGGCCGCCGGAGAGGCGGTCGATTTCGGCCATGAGGTGCTGGGGTTTGATTTCGGATTCGCTGGTGGAGGTGTCGTAGGGGTGGGCGGCCTTCCACTCGCGGATCTGGTGCCACCAGCCGCGGCGGGCGGCGGCGCGGGTTTCATTGTTTCCGGGGGGGGCTTCGGCGGGGGTCTCGACCAGGATCTTATTGAGCTTGGAGAGGACGCGCTTCACATCGCCGACGATGGGCACATCGGGGTTGCGGTTCTTGCCGACTTCGGCGGGGTCGATATCGACGTGAATGATTTTGGCGTGGGGGGCGAAGGCGGCGAGGCGTCCGGTGACGCGGTCATCGAAGCGCACGCCGAGGGCGATGAGCAGGTCCGCGCCGGTCATGGCCATGTTGGCGGCGTAGCTGCCGTGCATGCCGGGCATGGAAATGAAGTTGGGATGCTCGGTGGGCATGGAGCCGAGGCCCATGAGGGTATTGACCACCGGCGTATCGGTGAGGCGGACGAACTCGCGGAGTTCCTCGCTGGCATCGGCGGCGATGATGCCGCCGCCGGCATAGACGAGCGGGCGTTCGGATTCCTGGATCAGTTGTGCGGCGCGGCGGATCTGGCCGGTGTGGCCTTCGGTGAAGACCTTGTAGCCGGGGAGATGGATCGAGGTGACGGGCACGTAGTGGCCCTGGGCCTGGAGGACATCCTTCGTGATATCGACGAGGACGGGGCCGGGGCGTCCGGTGGAGGCGACGTAGAAGGCTTCGTGGATGGCCTGGGGCAGATCTTCGAGGCGCTTGACGAGGTAGTTGTGCTTGGTGCAGGGGCGGGTGATGCCGAAAGTGTCGGCTTCCTGGAAGGCGTCGCTGCCGATGAGTTTGCTGGTGACCTGTCCGGTGATGGCGACGATGGGGATGGAATCCATCATGGCGTCGACGAGTCCGGTGGTGAGGTTGGTGGCGCCGGGGCCGGAGGTGGCGCAGCAGACGCCGACTTTGCCGGTGGCGCGCGCATAGCCCTCGGCGGCGAAGGCGGCGTTCTCTTCGTGGCGGACGAGGATGTGGCGGATCTGGTGATCGTAGAGGACGTCGTAGAAAGGGAGTGTGACGCCGCCGGGGTAACCGAACATGCAATCGACGCCCTCGCGGGCCAGACATTCGGCGAGCATTCGTGCGCCGCTCATTAACGTTGACATAGGGTTGTGCCTCAAAAAGTCAGTCTAAATAGAAAAAGGCCATCAGCCGGTTTCGTTTCACCCCGCTGATGGCCTTTGGAACTCAGGTTCCGGCAGGCCTTCAAGCGGGGCCGGTAACGACGACCAGGACGCCAATCATAATTCGTACAGGAATAGTGTCGGGGGTTACGGGCTGGGTCCGGGATGTGAAGCCGCTCAACATGAAGAAATTCCAGTCTAGCCTACAAGTTTGGTAAATGCAAGAGTGGTTGGGTATTGATAATATTTATAGCGACATTTGCCTGGGGTGGGCAACCTGTTGAGTTAGTTGATACGATAGCCTGCGGAAACTTATGCGACGAAGAGAGATGCTACGAACCTGCGCGGCCGGTGCGCTCGCGCTTCCGAATCTGGTGCAGAGAGGATTTGCACAGAATCGATTTGAGGCGACGTGGGATTCGCTGGACCGGCGACCCTCGCCCGAGTGGTACACGGATGCGAAGTTCGGGATCTTCATTCACTGGGGACTTTACTCCGTGCCCTCGTACGCGCCGGTGAATTCGAAGGGCGAGACGATGTACGCGGAGTGGTATTGGAACTCGCTGAACAAGAAGGACTCTTCGACGCGCAAGTTTCACGACCGGGTATACGGGCCGAATTTTCAATACCAGGATTTCGCGCCGATGTTCCGGGCGGAGATGTACAACCCGGATCACTGGGCGGACATCTTCGAGAAATCCGGCGCGAAGTATGTGGCGCTGACCTCGAAGCACCACGAAGGGTTCACGCTGTGGAAGAGCGCGGAGGCGAATAAGGCGTGGGGGCGCGCGTGGAACGCCGTGGATGCGGGGCCGAAGCGCGATATCGCGCTGGACCTGATGGAAGCGGGGCGGCGCAAGGGGTTGCACATGGGCATCTACTATTCGCTGTATGAGTGGTACAACCCGCTGTGGCTCTCCGATAAGAAGCGGTACGTGACGGAGCACCTGTTCCCACAGTTCAAGGACGCGGTGACGCACCTGAAGCCGAGCATTATTTTCTCGGATGGGGAATGGGATCTGACGAGCGCGGAGTGGCGGTCGCCGGAGTTGCTGCAGTGGCTGTTGAACGATTCTCCGGTGGCGAAGGAAGTGGCGATTGACGATCGCTGGGGCAAAGACACGCGGCACAAGCACGGCGGCTATTACACGACCGAGTATACGAGCGGGATGCAGCAGGCGGCGCACGCGTGGGAAGAGAGCCGGGGGATGGGGTACTCCTACGGTTACAACCGGACGGAGACGGCGCAGGATTATCACAGCGACCGCGAACTGCTGATGATGCTGCTGGATATTGTGGCGCGCGGGGGCAACCTGCTGCTGGATATCGGACCGACGGGGGACGGGCGGATTCCGGTGGAGATGGAAGAGCGGTTGCTCGCGATCGGGAAGTTCCTGGGACCGAACGGCGAGGCGATCTACGGCACGCACGCGCGGACGACGCCGCGGCAGTGGAGCGCGGGGACGCCTCCGAAGCTGGAAGAGAAGGAGTTCATGTCGGAGTACGACATCAACAAACTGGTGGACACTCCGCCGGCGGGGTATGCGCGGGTAGAGGCGTTCTTCACGGCGAAGAAGGATGCGGTGTACGCGATTCTGCCGCGGCGCCCGGTGACGGAAGTGGTGCTGGATGGGATTGCGGCGCCGAATGGAGTGAAGGTGACGCTGCTGGAGGGCGGGCAGGAATTGCAGAGCGTACGCGAGGGAGAGAAGTTGCGGATTCAGGTGCCGGACCGGTTGGCGGCGCGTCTGCCGGCGCGGGAGGCGTATGTTTTGAAGTTGGCGGGGGCGCGCTAAGGCAGCACAGCGATTGGGCGACAGGCCAGGGTCAGGGCTGGCCTGTCACGGGAGAGGCAAGAAAGACTGATTAGCCGACAGGCCACGGAAGACGATGGCCTGTCCTACCAGCTAAGCAACGTCGGCTTGGATTTGCGGCAGGTCCATGACCGGCTGCGTGAACGTGTAGTGCACTTCGGGCATGGTCTGGCGCGAGCGGCGGCGTTCACGGAGACCGAGGCGGTGCATGATGCGGCCGGCATGATCGGGATCATAGCGCACGCCGAAGCGGGCGAAGATCACGTCAGCGAAGCGCGCAGTGGTCCAGCGGTCGCTCTCGAAACCAGCGGCGCGTGGTCCGGCCTGAAATGCTTCCGTGAGGGTTTTGAGTTGATCGCTCGTAAGACGGCTGGGACGGCCGGGTGCGCGACGCTTGCGAAGCGACTCGACCCCGGTTCCGCTCAATGCGCGGTTCCAGCGGGAAGCCGTGGTGCGGCTGACCCCGAATTTACGTGCGATTTGGGACTGCGAGAGCCCCGTTTGCAGGTCCTGTGCGGCTAACAGGCGCCTGCTCTCCATTTCGTCGCGACTGAGAATGCCTTGCTCGGCTGTGTCCATAATCTCGCGCGGTTGTTTGAGTACCAGAGCGTTCCCAGAATAGCAGAAAACATTTTCATTGCAAATTGTTTTTTGCAGAATCGGGGCCAGGGAAGGTGGAATCGAACACCAGGGAAAGGAATGACAAGCGCATACACTGAGAGAGTAATGGGAACGCCACGGCTGGAGCTTAGCGGAGTATCGAAGAGCTACGAGAGCGGAGAGCAATCCGTCGAGGTGCTGCACGAGGTCTCGCTGTGCGCGGAGGCGGGGACGGTGACGGCGCTGGTGGGGCGGAGTGGCTGCGGGAAATCGACGCTGCTGAATCTGGCGGGGGCGATGGACTTTCCGACGGCGGGCGAGGTGCGCATTGACGGGCGGAGCACGGCGTCGCTCTCGGACGGGGAATTGACGGCGCTGCGGCGGGAGCGTGTGGGCTTCGTGTTTCAGGCGTTTCAATTGCTGCCGACGTTGACGGTGTTGGAGAACGTGGAACTGCCGTTGCTGTTGGCGGGCGCGGCGAAGACCGCGGCGACGGCGATGGACCGGTTGCGGTGGGTGGGGCTGGAAGAGAAGGCGGCGAGCATGCCGTATCAGCTTTCGGGTGGCCAGGCGCAGCGCGTGGCGGTGGCGCGGGCGCTGGTGCATTCGCCGCTGCTGTTGATCGCGGACGAGCCGACGGGGAATCTGGACGAAGCCAGCGGCGAGCAGGTGCTGAGCCTTTTGCGCGAGGCGGCGACGCGGTACGGCGCGGCGATCCTGATGGCGACGCATAGCGCGGAAGCGGCGGCGATCGCGGAGGTGCGGGTGCGCATGCGGGACGGGCGCATACAGGCGATCGAGCGCCAATGAAACTGCTGCGCACGTTGATTCTGCGTCCGCTGCGGCGGGACTTGTTGCGTACGGCGCTGACGATACTGGCGGTAGCGCTCGGCGTCGCGGTGGTGGTGGCGATCGACCTGGCGGGCGATGCGGCGACGGGGAGCTTCCGCTCCTCGATGCAGACGCTGACGGGGAAGACGGACCTGGAGGTGATCGCAACCGGCGGAATCGACGAGCGCAAATTGGCGGCGCTGGTGGCGCTGCCGTTTGATGTACACTTCGCGCCGCTGATGGAGGCGCAGGCGATTGTGGCGGGGATTGGCGCGGTGCCGCTGTATGGGGCGGATCTGGCGGGCGCGCCGGAGGGGCTGGCGGTATCGAAGGGGCTGGCGGGCCGGCTGGGCGGCGGGAAGAGCGTCACGCTGGAGATTGCAGGGCGGACGCACGCGCTGGCGGTGGGTCAGACGCTGGATTCGGGCGGCGAGTTCCTGGTGCTGGACCTGGCGGAGGCGCAGCGGGTGATGGGGCGGTACGGGAAGCTGGACCGCATCGATATCACGGTGGGGGCCAAGGAGGATTTCGCACGGGTGGAGGCGGCGATTCGCGGGGCTCTGCCGGTTTCGGCGCTACTGGAAAAGCCCGGCGCGCGGAGCGAGGAGAATCAGCGGATGCTGCGCGCGTTCCGTTGGAACCTGCGGGTACTCAGCTACATTTCGCTGGTAGTGGGCGCGTTTCTGATTTACAACACGATCTCTGTGAGTGTGGTGCGGCGGCGGGCGGAGATCGGGATTCTGCGGGCGATGGGCGCGGCGCGGAGTACGGTGATGGGGCTGTTCCTGGCCGAGGCGCTGCTGTTCGGTGTGGTGGGCGCGGCGTTGGGGGTGGCGCTGGGACGCATCCTGGCGGGAGGCGCGGTGCGGCTGATCGCGGATACGGTGAATGCGCTGTATACGACGAGCCGTCCGGCGGCGCTGGAATTGACGGCGGGCGAGGTGTGCGCGGGGATTGTGATGGGGGCGATGGTGGCGCTGGGGAGCGCGCTCGGTCCGGCGCGGGAGGCGATGGACGTGGCGCCGGTGGAGGCAATGAGCCGGGGCGCGCGGGAGCACCGGGCGCGGCTGAGCTGGCGGCGCGGACTGGTGTGGGCGGCGGTGCTGGCGGGGTTAGCGCTGGGGGCGTCGCAGGCGGAGGCGACCGGCGGGTATCCGGTGGGCGGATATGTGGCGGCGCTGCTAGCGATCGGGGCGGCGGCGCTGGCGGCTCCGGCGCTGGTGCTGGGGGTGAACCGGATCACGAAGCCGCTGGTGCGGCGGCAGGTCTACGGATTGCTGGCAGGGCGGAGCCTGACGGCGTCATTGGGGCGGACGAGCGTGATTGTGGCGGCGCTGGCGACGGCGATCGCGATGATGGCGAGCGTGGGGATCATGGTGGCGAGCTTCCGCGAGACGGTGGCGCTGTGGCTGGATACGCAACTGCGCGCGGACCTGTATGTGAAGCCGGCGGGGCAGAGTGCGGCGGGCGAATATCCGGCGCTGGCGGGCGAGGTGCAGGGGTTGCTGCGGGCTACGTATGGCGCGGCGGCGGTGGACTTCTTTCATGGGGTGCCGCTGCACTTTCGCGGCGAGCGGGCGACGCTGGGCGCGGGCGATATGGAAGTGGTGCGGCGGTATGGCAGGCTGCTGTTCCTGGCGGGGCAGGACCGGGATGCGATTCTGCGCAGCCTGCCGGGGCGGGACCGGGCGCTGGTGAGCGAGCCGTTCGCGAACAAGCATCACCTGCGGGCGGGGGACCGGGTGACGATCCCGATGGGCGAGCAGGTGGTGACGCTGACAATCGCGGGCGTGTATTACGAGTATTCGAGCAGCCAGGGGTATCTGATTGTGGACCGGTCCACGCTGCTGAAGTATCTGCCAGGGCAGGCGGCGACGAATGCGGCGATCTATCTGGCGAAGGGCGCGGACCGGGAGGCGGTGCTGCGGGATGTGCAACTGCGCACGGCGGCGTATGGGGTGACGGTATCGCCGAACCAGGTGTTGCGGAAGAGCGCGATCGAGATTTTCGACCGCACGTTCGCGATCACGTGGGCGCTGGAGGCGGTGGCGATCGTCGTGGCGATGCTGGGCGCGGCGAACTCGCTGCTGGCGCTGGTGCTGGACCGGCGGCGGGAGTTGGGGATTCTGCGGTATCTGGGAGCCTCGGCGGCGCAGGTGCGGGGAATGATTCTGACGGAGGCGGCGTTCCTGGGGCTGCTGGCGATTCTGCTGGGGCTGGCGCTGGGGTTCGCGCTCTCGCTGCTGCTGGTGTTCGTGGTGAATAAGCAGAGCTTCGGGTGGACGATTCAGTTTCATGCGCCGTGGGGGCTGTTGGGGGCGGCGCTGTGCGCGGTGTGGTTCGTGACGGTGGTGGCGGGACTGTATCCGGCGCGGGTGGCGGCGCGGCTGGAGCCGGTGGACGTGGTGCACGAGGAGTAGGCGTAGGCGTATTACCGTTTGTATACAAAAGCGTATACGTAGGCGTACACATGCTATACTGGCAAAGTGAAGCACGAAAGCCGCACGCCAAATGTCCGCATCAGTCCGCACGCGCATGAACTGTTGCGGCAGCTTGCGGAAGAGGAACAGGCGTCGATGCAGGCGGTGTTGGACCGGGCCATCGAGCGCTATCGCAGGGAGAGTTTTCTGCGAGCGGCCAACAGCGAGTTTCAGGCGCTGAAGAGCGATGCGCGGGCGTGGAAACAGGAAACACAAGAACGTCAACTGTGGGAGCAGACACTGGCGGACGGACTCGATAAGAAGTGATGAGTCAAGAGCCGTCACGCGGAGAGGTGTGGGATCTGAATTTCGACCCCACCACGGGACATGAGCAGGCGGGCACGCGGCCCGCGCTGATTCTCTCGGAAGATATTTTCAACGAAGGCCCGGCGGAAATGGTCGTCGTGGCGCCGATTACCCGGACACAGAGAAAGATCCGCTGGCATGTGGCTGTAGCGCCGCCGGACGGCGGGCTGAGTTCGGAGAGTTTCATTCAATGTGAGAACGTCCGCTCAGTTTCCAAGCAGAGACTGAAGCGACGCCGGGGCCGGGTAACGGCGCCGGTAATGCAACAAGTGGAAGACCGATTACGCATCCTGTTAGGGCTGTGAGCCCCGAGTACCTATAAATCATGATTAGCAGCAATCCAAACATTCGCAACATCGCCATCATCGCGCACGTAGATCATGGCAAGACCACGCTCGTGGACGCCATGCTCAACCAGAGCGGCATCTTCGGGTCGCATGAAGAACACGTCGACCGGGTCATGGATTCCAATGACCTGGAGCGCGAGAGAGGAATCACGATTCTCGCCAAGATCACGGGCGTGCGTTACCACGGCGTGAAGATCAACATCGTGGATACGCCCGGCCACAGCGATTTCGGCGGAGAAGTCGAGCGCGCGCTGAAGATCGTCGACGGCGTGATGCTGTTGGTAGACGCCAGCGAAGGGCCGTTGCCGCAGACGCGCTACGTGCTGAGCAAGGCGCTGGAAGCGAAGCTGCCGCCGATCGTGGTGATCAACAAGATCGACCGTCCGGACGCGCGCGTGGAAGAGGTGCTGAACGAGATCTACGATCTCTTCATCGACTTGGACGCGCACGAAGATCAGCTGGACTTCCCGGTGCTGTACACGATCGCGAAGACCGGTCTGGCGAAGGCGAAAATGGAAGACGAAGCGACCGATCTGCGGCCGCTGTTCGACGCGATTGTGAAGCACATTCCGCCGCCGGTGGGCGATCCGGATGGCGTGCTGCAGATGCTGATCGCGAACCTGGATTACAGCGATTACCTGGGCCGCCTGGGGATTGGCCGCGTGGTCAACGGGACGCTGCGGTATGGCGACAACGTGACCATCGCCAAGCGCGACGGCACCATGCACAACACCAAGATCACCAAGCTTTACTCCTTCGAGGGGTTGAAGCGGGTGGATGAGACGGTGGGCCGGCAGGGCGACATCATGGCGATCGCGGGCGTGGAAGGGATCACGATTGGCGAGACGGTGACGAGCGCGGAAACGCCGGATCCGCTGCCGCCGATTCAGATCGACGAGCCGACGATCGCGATGAGCTTCTCGATCAACAACTCGCCGTTCGCGGGCCGGGAAGGGCAGTGGGTGACGTCGCGGAATCTGCGCGACCGCCTGGACAAGGAACTGCTGACGAACGTTTCGATCCGCGTGGAAGAGTTGGGCCACGACACGTTCAAGGTGATGGGCCGCGGCGAATTGCAGTTGGCGATCCTGATTGAAATGATGCGCCGCGAAGGCTACGAGCTTTCGGTGGGCAAGCCGGAAATTCTGACCAAGACGATCAATCACGTGTTGAGCGAGCCGGTGGAGCACCTGATTGTGGATTGCCCGGAGAACTTCCTGGGCGTGGTGATCGAAAAGCTGGGCGCGCGCAAGGGCAAGATGGTGAAGATGGTGAATCACGGTTCCGGCCGTGTGCGGCTGGAGTTCCATGTGCCCTCGCGGGGTTTGATCGGGCTGCGCAGCGAAATTCTGACGGATACGCGCGGCACGGCGATCATGAATTCGCTGTTCCACGGGTACATCGAGTGGCAGGGCGAGATCTCTTCCCGGCCGACGGGTTCGCTGGTAGCGGACCGCGCGGGCAAGACCACTGGTTATGCGATCTTCAACCTGCAGGAGCGCGGCGAGATTTTCGTATCGCCGGGAACGGAAGTGTACGAAGGCATGATCGTGGGCGAGAACGCGCGCGATTCGGATCTGGACGTGAACATCGTGAAGGAAAAGAAGCTCACGAATATGCGCGCTTCGACTTCCGATGAAGGCATCCGCCTGGTGCCGCCACGGCTGCTGAATCTGGAGCAGGCCATCGAGTTCATCCGCGAGGATGAATTGGTGGAAGTGACTCCGCTGAGCATCCGGTTGCGCAAGAAGATTCTCAAAGAAAATCAGCGGTAAGAGTAGAAGGCTGAGGAGAAGTGCCGAAGGTAGGGCAGGCGATTTCGCCCGCCAACTCCTCGGGCGTGAGTTTTTGCAGCAGAAAGAGTTGGCAGGCGGAAACGCCTGCCGTACTCGGTGGGACGCTCCCTTATAGGGAGCGTTTTTTTTGGTCAGTACGAGATCAGGTCTTCGAAATCGACATTGCCGCCTGAGAGGACAACGCCGACGGAGCGGATCCCGGGCGGGAGTTTGTGGAAGAGCACGGCGGCGGCGGGGACGGCTCCGCTGGGTTC